>NZ_CVTN01000053.1:55502-58501 GCF_900004915.1 Pseudomonas sp. 31 R 17 | reverse complement strand
TGGGCCATCCATGGCCCAGTGCGGCTAACCCGGCGTCCTGCCGGGTTACCCACGGATTCAAGCCTGCGTTCGGCCAGCGTGGTTTAACGGGGCGGCTGAGATCAAGATCAAGAGCAGATCAAGATCAAGAGCGACTCGCTTCGCATCGTGGTTACGGTTGGCGCTGCTGAGTTGTGTAGATACTTATGGCTATCGGGGGCAAGCCCCATCCCACAGTTTGACCGCATGCGGGCTTGATATTTTGGTTATTAATAAATAGCTTCTTATTCCTTAACGAATATAAACCGCATCCCTATACTGGTCAGCAACGTTAAACGCTGCAGGAGGGCACACCCATGCACAGCGAGTCGATTCGTTACCTGATCGTGCCGGGCTGGCAAGGATCGCCAGAAGAACATTGGCAAAGTCACTGGCAGAACAGCCTGCCCAACAGTGCGCGCGTGGAGCAGGACGATTGGCTGACCCCGCGCCGCGAAGACTGGGTGGCCGCGCTGGCTGAGGCGATCGCCGCCGACAGCACGCCGGTGATCCTGATCGCCCATAGCCTGGGTTGCATCACCGTGGCGCACTGGGCGGCCACCGCGCCTGTGCAGTTCCTGCGCCAGGTACGCGGTGCCTTGCTGGTGGCGCCGGCGGATGTCGAACGTCCGGCCTGTGCCCCCGCCCTGCGCAACTTTGCGCCGATTCCTACCGACCTGTTGCCGTTTCCCAGCCAGGTGGTCAGTTCCGACAACGACAGTGCCGTCAGTGCGCCACGGGCATTGGAGCTGGCGCGTCATTGGGGGGCTGAAGCCGGCATATTGTCGGGCGCCGGGCATATCAATGTGAAGTCCGGCCATCAGCGCTGGGAGCAGGGATTCGCCTACCTCTATCGCCTGCAAAGTCGCCTCGAGCATCACGCGCGACGCCGCGCATAAAATATTTCAACGCCCCGTCCCTTGAGTGGATGGGGCGGGAGCCTGCCATGAGTCTGCATGAAACCTACGGCCAGCCGTTGCTGACCTTCCCCGACGCCGAAAAAAGCCCGCTGAGCATCCGCGCCAAGGCGTTGGTGTTCGTCGACCCACGTTCGCGGCAGCTGCGCGAAGACCTGGAAAATCTGGCACCGCGTGCGTTGCCCGTGCTGATTCGTGGCGAGACCGGGAGCGGCAAGGAGCTGTTGGCGCGGCATATCCACCGTGGCAGTGATCGCACCGGCTTGTTTGTCTCGGTCAATTGCGGCGCGATCAGCCCGACTTACGCCGACGCCGAATTGTTCGGCTACACCGCCGGTAGCTACAGTGGTGCCGCCAGCAGCCGCGCCGGCTGGTTCGGCTCGGCCAATGGCGGCACTTTGTACTTGGATGAAATCGGCGATTTGCCGTTGCCGATCCAGGTCAAATTGCTCGCCGCCCTGGAAAACCACGAAGTCACCCGCGTCGGCGCCCAGCAGCCGAGCCCGGTGGACGTGCGCCTGGTGGCCGCCACCAGCATCGACCTGGCCCAGGCCGTGGCGGCGGGCAAGTTTCATGAGCGCCTGTTTCATTATTTGAGCGAAGGTCAATTGGACCTGCCGGCGCTGCGCGAGCGGGTCGTCGACATCCTGTCCCTGGCCGAATACTTTCTTGGCATCTACAGCCAGCGCCTGGACCTGCCGGTGCCGCTGATCAGCGACGCCGCCCAACGCGTGCTGGAGCATCACAGCTGGCCGGGCAACACCCGCGAGCTGGAAAACGTCATTCACTTTGCGCTGTTGGTGAGCAGCGGCGATGAAATTCTGCCCGAGCACCTGAACTTGCCCAGCGCTGGCTCGCCGTTGGAACAGGTGCAGCGGATTTTCGCGAGCGCCAGCCCTGTGGAACAGGAGACGCTGCGAAAATTCCTGTATGAGCAAAATGGAATATCAACGTGAATAAAAGATATTGTTCGGGAATAAAAAATCTAGGTATTGTCCACTCCACTCCACCCCGCGATAGCACTTCGCTGGCACCTCACATGAAAACGGTCGTTAGAAGGACATTGCATGAAAAAGGTTCTGTTGTTTACCGCACTGGCGGCTGCCCTGACGGCCAGCTTCGCCCAGGCCAACGAGAAACTGGTGGTGGCCGCCACTCCGATCCCGCATGCGGAGATCCTCGAGCTGATCAAGCCGACCCTGGCAAAAGAGGGCGTGGACCTGGAAATCAAAGTCTTTACCGACTACGTACAACCCAATACGCAGGTTGCCGAAAAACGCCTGGATGCCAATTACTTCCAGACCCTGCCGTACCTGGAAAACTTCAACAAAGGTAAGGGCACCAACCTGGTGACCGTGGTCGGCGTGCACGTCGAGCCCATCGGCGGTTACTCGAAAAAGATCAAGAATATTTCCGAGCTCAAAGATGGCGCCACCGTGGCCATCCCCAACGAAGGCTCCAACAGCGGCCGCGCCCTGTTGCTGCTGCAGAAGAGCGGTCTGATCACCCTGAAAGACCCGACCAACGCGTTGTCCACGCCGAAGGACATCAAGGACAACCCGAAAAACCTCAAATTCAAGGAGCTGGAATCGGCTCTGCTACCGCGCGTACTCGACCAGGTTGACCTGGACGTGATCAACACCAACTACGCGCTGGAAGCTGGCCTGAATCCGGCCAAGGATGCGCTGATTATCGAAGACGCCAAGTCGCCCTACGTGAACTTCCTGGTCGCTCGCCCGGACAACAAGGACAGCGACGCTATCCAGAAACTGTCCAAAGCGCTGACCAGCCCGGAAGTCAAAGCCTTCATCGAGAAGAAATACAGCGGCGCGGTCGTGCCGGCGTTCTGATGTAAGCCAAAACCCCCTTCAAGGTTTCAACGCCGGCGGCTATTACAGCGTCGGCGTTTTTTTGTGCCGCAGATTTGTAACACAACCAGAAATGTGGGAGGGGGCTTGCCCCCGATGACGGCCTCGGGGCCGACCAGGATGTTGGATCAGACCGAGTACATATCCGTTTCTGCGGTAACGGCTGCTAATGGTTCCGCTTTTACAGCGGCTCACT
>NZ_CVTN01000053.1:29493-55452 GCF_900004915.1 Pseudomonas sp. 31 R 17 | reverse complement strand
CCACGGATTCAAGCCTGCGTTCGGCCAGCGTGGTTTAACGGGGCGCCTGAGATCAAAAGCAGATCAAGAGCGACTCGCTTCGCATCGTGGTTACGGTTGAGCGCTATAGAGTTGTGTAGATACCTATGGCTATCGGGGGCAAGCCCCCTCCCACATTCGAACTTCATCCGACGGTAAATCCACAGGTTAGCTTTTTGGGTGATATCAATATGCAATTTCGGTATTTAAAGTTTGCTTTTTATACCTTTAAAGTTCGCGCTACCCGACGTTATCCACGCCGGAACGGACTGCGCTCGCGGCATTACCCATGCGGCGATATGGACTGCACATGACCTTCGATTTCGCTTTTATCCTCAGCACCTTGCCCGCGTTTCTGAAGGCGGTTGGGGTCACGCTGCAAGTCGGCTTGATCGCAATTGCCAGCTCCATGCTGGTGGCGCTGATCAATGCGGCGCTGCTGGTGTTTCGCACGCCTTTTCTGTCGCGGCTGGTGGCGCTGTACGTTGAACTGGCGCGTAACACGCCGCTGCTGATCCAACTGTTTTTCGTGTACTTCGCGCTGCCGGCCCTGGGCCTGAATATCTCCGGGTTCTGGGCGGCGATCATCACCATGACCTTTCTCGGCGGCGCCTACCTCACCGAAGTGCTGCGCGCCGGCGTGGAGGCGGTACCGCAGGCGCAGATCGAGTCGGGCAAGTCCATCGGCTTGTCCGACTGGCAACTGCTGCGCCATGTGATTTTGCCCCAGGCCGGCATTCTCAGCCTGCCGGCGTTGTTCGCCAATTTCATTTTTCTGCTCAAGGAGACCACGGTGGTTTCCGCCGTGGCGGTGCCGGAGATTCTGTACACCACCAAGAGCTACATCGCGCTCTACTACAAGACCTATGAAATGCTCGCCGTGCTGACACTGATTTGCGTGCTGCTGTTCCTGCCGTTGTCGCTGCTGCTCAGCCGCCTGGAAAGGAGGCTCCAGCATGGCCAGTTCGGGTCTTGAGTTGTTGTGGGTGTCGTTGCCGCAACTGGGCAAGGGCGCTGCGCAAACCCTGTCGATTTCGTTTTTGAGCATCGCCTTCAGTACGGTCGGCGGCGTGCTGTATGGCGTACTGCGAACGCTGAACAACAGGGTGATCAACGCTGTGCTGCGGGTGTACCTGGAGCTGTTCCGGTCGATTCCGGTGCTGGTGTGGTTGTACCTGCTGTTTTTCGGCCTGCCGATCTTCTTTGGTCTGAGCCTGCCGAGTTTCTGGTGCGCGGTATTGGTGTTGTCGCTGTGGGGCGCCAGTGAGGTCGGTGAAGTGGTGCGCGGCGCGTTGCATTCACTGCCGCGCGGTCAGCGTGAAGCGGGCTTGTCGATTGGGTTGTCCGCCCTGCAGCTGTACGGCTACGTACTGCTGCCCCAGGCGCTCAAGCGCATGACGCCGCCGACCATCAACGTCTACACGCGCATCATCAAGACCAGTTCGCTGGCGGTGCTGATCGGCGTGGTGGATGTGATCAAGGTCGGCCAGCAAATCATCGAGCGCACCTACGAGTCGGTGTTGATCTACGGCGCGCTGTTCCTGTTTTTCTTCTTTATCTGCTACCCGTTGTCGGCCGCCTCCAAGGTACTGGAACGGCGCTGGGCCCAAGCATGAGCGCATTGATCGAGTTTCAGGGTTTCAACAAATTCTTCGGCCAGGCGCAGGTGCTCAAGGGCATCGACCTGAGTGTGCAAAGCGGCGAAGTGGTGGTGATCCTCGGCCCTAGCGGTTGCGGCAAAAGTACCTTGCTGCGCTGCCTCAATGGGCTGGAAGTCGCTCACAGCGGCAGCCTGCGGTTTGCCGGCAGTGAGCTTCTGGACACGCACACCGACTGGCGCCAGGTGCGCCAGGACATTGGCATGGTGTTCCAGAGCTACCACCTGTTCCCGCACATGAGTGTGCTCGACAATATTTTGCTCGGCCCGCTCAAGGTGCAAAAACGCGACCCGCGTGAAGCCCGCGCGCAAGCTGAACAATTACTCGAACGCGTGGGCCTTGCCGACAAGCGCGACGCCTTCCCGCGCCAGCTCTCCGGTGGCCAGCAGCAACGCATCGCCATCGTGCGGTCGTTGTGCATGAACCCACAGGTCATGCTGTTTGATGAAGTCACTGCCGCCCTTGACCCGGAGATGGTCAAGGAAGTGCTGGAAGTCATCCAGGGCCTGGCCCGCGATGGCATGACCCTGCTGATCGTCACCCATGAAATGGCCTTCGCCCGCGCCGTCGCCGACCGCGTGGTGTTCATGGAGGCCGGTCGCATTCTCGAACACAACACCCCCGAGGCATTCTTTACGAACCCGCAGACCGCACGCGCGCAGCAGTTCCTGGAGAAGTTCTCCTTTGTTTCAACACTGCCCAAAAAGAGCAAGGAACCGGAGCTGCTATGAAAAAGTTACTGCTGCCACTGTTGGCCGTCGCCTTACTGGCCGGCTGCGATAAAAAGGCCGAAGAGCCGGTAAAACCTGCGGCTGTCAGCTACATCGACAAGATCAAGGCGCGGGACAAGCTGATCGTTGGCGTCTTCACCGACAAACCGCCGTTCGGCTTCGTCGACGAGACTGGCCGCTATGTGGGCTTCGATACCGACATTGGCCGCCAATTCGCCAAGGACCTGCTGGGCGATGAAAACAAAGTCGAGTTCGTCGCCGTGGAGCCCGCCAGCCGTATCCCGTTCCTGCAGAGCGACAAGGTCGACCTGATCCTGGCCAACATGACGGTCACGCCGGAGCGCAAGGAAGCGGTGGACTTCACCAATCCCAACCTGAAAGTCGCGGTACAGGCCCTGGTGCCGAATGACAGCCCGGTCAAAAGCCTGGATGACCTGGCGACCCGCACCACCATCGTCACCACGGGCACCACTGCCGATATCTGGCTGACCAAGCACCACCCGGACTGGAAACTGCTCAAGTTCGAGAAAAACTCCGAGTCGCTGCAAGCGCTGTCGGCCGGCCGTGGCGATGCCTACGCGCAGGACAATCTGGTGCTGTTCAGCTGGGCCAAGCAGAACCCGGGCTACCGTGTGCTGGAGCAGAAACTCGGTGATGAAGCGCCGATTGCCCCGGCGGTGAAGAAGGGCAATATCGAACTGCGCGACTGGGTGAATGCGGAGTTGGCGAAGCTGGGCGAAGAGAAGTTCTTGCTCAAGCTGTATGACCAATATGTGCGTAAAGAGCTGAGCGATGACACCAAGCCTGAGAGTGTGATTGTTGAAGGCGGGAGGTGGCAGGGCTGATCCCTGGCTTTTGTGTTGACTCTACCGGCCTCATCGGGGGCAAGCCCCCTCCCACACTGGATTGGGTTCACAAATTCTGAGGTGTGAATACAGTCAAATGTGGGGGGGGGGCTTGCCCCCGATGGGGCCGGTACAGCTACCACCTACTCCGGCCAATGCCAAGCCGGCGCATCCAACATCCCTTGCCCCACAATCCGCGTCTCCCCCAGCACCTTCTCCAGCACAATCGAATTGCACCCTTGATCCTGCTGCAATGCTGCTATCAAGCGGCTGGCATGGGACACCACCCACACCTGGCACTGTTTCGACGCGTCGATAATCAAGCGCGCCAGGGCTGGCAGCAGGTCCGGGTGCAGGCTGGTTTCCGGTTCGTTCAGCACCATCATGGTGGGCGGCCGTGGGGTCAGCAATGCGGCGATCAGCAGCAGGTAGCGCAAGGTGCCGTCCGACAGCTCCGCCGCCGACAGCGGGCGCAGCAGGCCTTCCTGATAGAACGCAATCGCAAAGCGTCCGCCCTGCAGCGGTTCAATCTCCAGGCGCGCGCCCGGGAACGCATCGCTGACAGCCTGTTGCAAAGCCTCCGGGTCGCCGATTTCGTGGATGGTCTGCAGCGCCGCCGCCAAATCGCGCCCGTCGTGATGCAGCACTGGCGTGCGCGTCCCCAATTGGGGCTGACGCACTGGCGCGTCCACGTCGCTGCGAAAGTGATCATAAAAGCGCCAGCCACGGATATTTTCACGCAGCAGCAATACTTCCGGCGAGCCACGCAGGTTTCCCACCTGATCGAACAGGCTGTGATAGTTCGGGGTGTGCTGGGCCAGTACGTCCCAGGCCCGGCCTTCACGGGCACGCACCATCGGCCCGGAGCGCTGCACCAACAGGCTGGCCGGGCGGTAGAGGTGCCCGGCCCAGATACATTCCTTTTTAATTTGCGGGTCCAACATGAACGCTGTCTTGGGGACCAGTTCGGGCAACCCCAGGGAAATCGCGTAGCTGAAGTCTTCGGCGGCAAACCCCAGGCGCAGCCGCTTGGCGTGCTGACGTACGATTGGCTCAACCGGTACGTCACCCGTGCGCATACGCCGGCTGATATTCTCCGGCCCGGCCCAGAAGGTCGAGTCCAGCCCGCCTTCACGGGCCAGCGCATTAATCACCCCGCCCTGGGCGGTTTCAGCCAGCAGGCGCAGGGCGCGATACAGGTTGGACTTGCCGCTGCCATTGGGGCCGGTGATCAGGTTGAGTCGGCCCAGGGGGACCACCAATTTATTGATCGAGCGGTAATTGGCCACCGCGAGGGTTTTGAGCATATGCATTTAGTCGACGTGGGAACCATTGGAGTATGGGATCCTCCATGCACATAAGGAACCCTGAACTACGCTCACAGTCGCATACACACTGGCAAGTCGGCATCACGCAAAAGGAGCCTGCATGGGCGGTCGCATTTCGGCATTTTTACTCGGATTTGGCTTACTGACGCTGCTTGGCGGTTGTGGTGAGGAAAAGACCGAGCCCAAAGCCCATTCCCGGGTGTTCGTGCAAACCGTGCAGCCTGCGGATTTCGCCGCGGCGGTCACGCTGACCGGTGATATCCAGGCGCGGGTGCAAACCGATTTGTCCTTTCGCGTGGGTGGCAAGATCATCCAGCGCATGGTCGATGTGGGCGACCGGGTGACGGCCAGGCAGGTGCTGGCCAAACTCGATCCCAAGGACCTGCAGACCAATGTCGACTCCGCCCAGGCCCAGGTCGTGGCCGAGCAGGCGCGGGTCAAGCAGACTGCCGCTGCCTTCGTGCGCCAGGAAAAACTCTTGCCCAAGGGCTACACCAGCCGCAGCGAATACGATTCCGCCCAGGCCGCGCTGCGCGGCAGCCAGAGCGCCCTGGCCGCTGCCCAGGCCCAGTTGGCCAACGCCCGTGAACAACTCGGCTATACCGCGCTGATCGCCGACGCGCCGGGCATCATCACCGCGCGCCAGGCCGAAGTCGGCCAGGTGGTCCAGGCCACCATGCCGATCTTCAGCCTGGCCCGTGATGGCGAGCGTGATGCGGTGTTCAACGTCTATGAGTCCCTGCTGGTGGAACCGCCGTCGGATGCGCCGATTACCGTCAGCCTGCTGGACAACCCGAGCATCCAGGCCGTGGGCAAGGTCCGCGAAGTCACCCCGGCCGTGGCTGCCAATACCGGCACCGTGCAGGTGAAGATCGCCCTGCAAAGCCTGCCCACTGGCATGGAGTTGGGCTCGGTGGTCAGCGCCACCGCCAATGGCCCGGCCAGGGCCAGCATCGAGTTGCCGTGGTCGGCCTTGACCAAGGACCTCAGTGAACCCGCCGTGTGGCTGGTGGACGGTGACGGCAAGGCGCAATTGCATAAAGTCACGGTGGCGCGTTACCTCACCGGCAAAGTGATCATCGGCGATGGCCTTAAAGGCGGCGAAAAAGTTGTGGTGGCCGGTGGGCAATTGCTGCACCCCGGCATGCCGGTTGAAATCGCCCGGCAAGGAGCCCAGCCATGAGGCAACTGACGGTAATAGTCGCCGCCAGCCTGTTGCTGATGGCCTGCTCCAAAGAAGAAGCGCCGCCCGAACCGGTGCGCCCGGTGTTGTCCATGGAGGTGAAGGCCGAAGATCAGGAAAACCTCGGTCGCTTTGCCGGCACCATTCAGGCGCGCTACGAAAGTAACCTGGGTTTCCGTGTCCCTGGGCGTATTGCGCGTCGCGCCGTGGACGTGGGCGCTGAGGTGGAGAAGGGCGCCCTGCTTGCCGTGCTCGACCCCACCGACCAGCAGAACCAATTGCGCGCCGCCCAGGGCGACCTGGCGCGCGTGCAGGCGCAGTTCATCAATGCCCAGGCCAATGCCCGCCGCCAGCAGGAACTGTTCAACCGTGGCGTCGGTGCCCAGGCCCAGCTCGACGTGGCCCAGACTGACCTGAAAACCACCCAGGCCACCCTCGATCAGGCGCGCGCCTCGGTCAACCAGGCCAGGGACCAGCTCAACTACGCCGAACTGCGTACCGACCACGCCGGCATCGTGACCGCCTGGAATGCCGAGGCCGGCCAGGTGGTCAGCGCCGGCCAGCAAGTGGTGACCCTGGCGCGCCCGGACGTCAAGGAAGCGGTGATCGACCTGCCCGCCGGGCTGGCCGAACGCTTGCCCGCAGATGTGGTGTTCCTCGTCGCCGGGCAACTGGACCCGAGCGTGCAGACCACCGCCATCGTGCGCGAGATCGAGCCCCAGGCCCAAAGCGCCACGCGCACCCGTCGCGCACGCCTGAGCCTGACCGAAACGCCCGCCGCGTTCCGCCTGGGCACCGCCATCAGCGTCACCTTGAGCAGCGCCATCGCGCCGCGTATCGAACTGCCCCTGAGCGCCCTGCAGGACGTCGACGGCAAGACCCGCATCTGGCTGCTCGACACCCAGAGCCAGACGGTGCAGCCGCGTGACGTAACGGTCGTCAGCCGGGATGCCGACAGCGCCGTGCTCAACGGCAGTGTCAAACCCGGCGAACGCATTGTCACCGCCGGTGTGAATAGCCTGAAACCCGGGCAAAAAGTCAAAATCGACGAGGACAGCCCGCGATGAAAGGGAGCTTCAACTTATCCGACTGGGCCCTCAAGCATCAGTCTTTCGTGTGGTACCTGATGTTCGTCGCGCTTTTGATGGGCGTGTTTTCGTACATGAACCTGGGGCGCGAGGAAGACCCCTCGTTCACCATCAAGACCATGGTGATCCAGACCCGCTGGCCGGGCGCGACCCAGGAAGAAACCCTCAAGCAGGTCACTGACCGCATCGAGAAAAAACTCGAGGAACTCGACTCCCTCGACTACGTGAAGAGCTACACCCGGCCGGGCGAGTCCACGGTGTTCGTGTTCCTCAAGGATACCACCAGCGCCAAGGCCATCCCGGAGGTCTGGTACCAGGTTCGCAAGAAGATCGACGATATTCGCGGCACGTTCCCCCAAGGCTTGCAGGGGCCGTCATTCAACGACGAATTCGGTGACGTGTTCGGCTCGGTATACGCCTTTACCGGCGACGGCCTGTCGATGCGCCAGCTGCGCGACTACGTGGAGCAGGTGCGCGCCGAGATCCGCTCGGTGCCGGGGCTGGGCAAGGTCGAGATGATCGGCCAGCAGGACGAAGTGATTTACCTGAATTTTTCCACGCGCAAACTGGCCGCGCTGGGCATTGATCAGCGCCAGGTGGTGCAAAGCCTGCAGTCGCAGAACGCGGTCACGCCCGCCGGGGTGATCGAGGCCGGGCCGGAGCGGATTTCGGTGCGCACCTCCGGGCAGTTCGCCTCGGAGAAGGACCTGGCCAACGTCAACCTGCGCCTCAATGACCGCTTCTATCGCCTGGCCGACATTGCCGACATCAGCCGTGGCTACGTCGACCCGGCGCGGCCGATGTTCCGTTTCAACGGCAAGCCGGCGATCGGCCTGGCGATTGCGATGCAGAAGGGCGGCAATATCCAGTCGTTCGGCAAGGCGCTGCACGGGCGCATGGATGAGCTGACCGCCGACCTGCCGGTGGGCGTCGGCGTGCACAAGGTGTCGGACCAGGCCGAAGTAGTGGAAGAGGCCGTCGGTGGCTTTACCAGTGCGCTGTTCGAGGCGGTGATCATCGTACTGGTGGTGAGCTTTATCAGCCTGGGCATGCGCGCCGGGCTGGTGGTGGCGTGCTCGATTCCGCTGGTGCTGGCGTTGGTGTTCGTGTTCATGGAATACAGCGGCATCACCATGCAGCGGGTGTCGTTGGGCGCCTTGATCATCGCCCTCGGCCTGCTGGTGGACGATGCGATGATCACCGTGGAGATGATGATCACGCGCCTGGAAAAAGGCGAAACCAAGGAGCAGGCCGCGACCTACGCCTATACCTCCACGGCGTTTCCGATGCTTACCGGCACGCTGGTGACCGTGGCCGGTTTTGTGCCGATTGGTCTTAACGCCAGCTCGGCGGGCGAGTACACCTTCACGCTGTTCGCGGTGATCGCCGTGGCCATGCTGGTGTCGTGGGTCGTGGCAGTGCTGTTTGCGCCGGTGATCGGCGTGCATATCCTCAGCGCCAAGGTGAAGCCGCACGACGCCGAGCCGGGGCGCATCGGCCGCGCCTTCAATGGCGGCATGCTCTGGGCCATGCGCAACCGCTGGTGGGCCATCGGCATCACCGTGGCGCTGTTCGTGGCCTCGGTGTTTTCCATGCAGTTCGTGCAGAACCAGTTCTTCCCGTCGTCGGATCGCCCGGAAATCCTGGTTGACCTGAACCTGCCGCAGAACGCCTCGATCAACGAGACGCGCAAGGCGGTCGACCGCCTCGAAGCCATCATCAAGGACGACCCGGACATCGCGCGCTGGAGCACTTACATCGGCCAGGGCGCTATCCGTTTCTACCTGCCGCTGGACCAGCAGTTGGAGAACCCCTACTACGCGCAGTTGGTGATCGTCAGCAAAGGCCTGGAAGAGCGCGGCGAGTTGATTACGCGCTTGCAGAAGCGCCTGCGCGATGATTTCGTCGGCATCGGCAGCTTCGTGCAGCCGCTGGAAATGGGCCCGCCGGTGGGCCGGCCGATCCAGTACCGCGTGTCCGGCAAGGACACCGACCAGGTGCGCAAGCACGCCATCGAACTGGCGACCTTGCTCGACCAGAACACTCACTTGGGCGAAATCATCTACGACTGGAACGAGCCGGGCAAAGTCTTGCGCATCGACATCGCCCAGGACAAGGCGCGGCAATTGGGGCTGTCGTCCGAAGACGTCGCGCAATTGATGAACAGCGTGGTCAGCGGCGCGTCGGTCACCCAGGTGCATGACGATATTTACCTGATCAATGTGGTCGGCCGTGCCGAAGACGCCGAGCGTGGTACGCCGGAAACCCTGCAGAACCTGCAGATCGTCACACCCAACGGCACCTCGATTCCGTTGCTGGCCTTCGCCACGGTGCGCTACGAACTGGAGCAACCGCTGGTGTGGCGTCGCGACCGCAAGCCGACGATTACCATCAAGGCCGCAGTGCGTGACGAGATGCAGCCGACCGACCTGGTCAAGCAACTGGCGCCGACTATCCAGAAGTTCAGCGACGGTTTGCCGGTAGGCTACAAAGTCGCCACCGGCGGTACCGTGGAAGAAAGCGGCAAGGCCCAGGGCCCGATTGCCAGCGTGGTGCCGTTGATGCTGTTCCTGATGGCGACCTTCCTCATGATCCAGTTGCACAGCGTGCAGAAGATGTTCCTGGTGGCCAGTGTCGCCCCGCTGGGCTTGATCGGCGTGGTGCTGGCGCTGATTCCCACGGGCACGCCCATGGGCTTCGTGGCGATCCTGGGCATCCTGGCGCTGATCGGCATCATCATCCGCAACTCGGTGATTCTGGTGACGCAGATTCATGAGTACGAAGTGGCCGGTTACACGCCGTGGGATGCGGTGGTGGAAGCCACCGAGCATCGGCGCCGGCCGATCCTGCTCACGGCTGCGGCCGCCAGCCTGGGCATGATTCCGATTGCCCGGGAAGTGTTCTGGGGGCCGATGGCCTACGCGATGATTGGCGGGATTATCATCGCCACGTTGCTGACGCTGTTGTTCCTGCCGGCCCTGTATGTGGCCTGGTACAAAATCCGCGAACCCAAGCAGGAACCTCAGGAACAACGCGGTTAAAAAAATGTGGGAGGGGGCTTGCCCCCGATGGCGGTGGTTCAGTCACCTGATGCTTGGCTGACATACCGCTATCGGGGGCAAGCCCCCTCCCACATTTGGATCTGCATCTTGTCAGGCTGTGGGAAGCTTCCGAAACCGCCGCTTGCCGCCCCGGCGAGCCTGAGCTTGTTTTACTCTTTCGGCCTTCTTCTTATCCAGGTCGATTCCCATGCAGTGCCTGCGTCCACTCCTTTTACTCTGCGCGCTTGTGCTTGCGCCGCCGACCTTCGCCACCAACGTGCTGGAAAATACCCAGTGGCGTATCGAACTCGATCCCGCCACCCTGGCGTTGCGCGTCACCCCCGCGGGTGAGGCTGCGGTACAAGCGTCCAGCGGTGTCGCCGCCCATGCGGTCAACGCGCTGCAGGCCGATGCCGAACAGGTCTCCTGGCAGTGGGACAACGGCGCGTATCGCCTGACGGCCCGGCTTGAACAGCGCGAATTGTCCCTGACGATCACTGCCCGTGCAGCGGGTAAGCTGGCCTTTCTGCGCCAGCCGGCCATCGCCATGGGCCAGGGGCTGATCTGGCCGTTGGCCGAGGGGCATTACGTGCCTGCCGATAATGCCGTGTGGAAAGATTTCCTGATCGGGTGGGGCGAGTTCAGTACCACCCAGGACCTCAGCCTGCCGTTATGGGGCTTGGATCATGGGCGCTTCACGCTCAACTGGTTGCTGACCAACCCCTATAACAATCGCCTCGAATGGCAAGCGGACGGCCAGGGCATGGCGCTGTCCGTGTCCCATGAATTTACCTCGCTCGAGCCTTCGACACCGATGACCCTGCGCTTGCATCTGGGCGAGGCCGACCCGTTGGCCGGCGCCAGGCGTTATCGTCAGTGGCTGGTCGAGCAGGACCGTTACGAGTCACTGGCGGACAAGCTGCGGCAAACCCCCGAGGCGGTAAAATTACTCGGCGCCAGTCACGTTTACCTGTGGGGCAACGACTTGCTCACGCTCGATGATGTACGTGATTGGCCCGCATTGATCAAACGGCTGCGCACGCACGAGCTCAGTGGGCTGATGGGCAAGGAATCCGCGCAGGTGCTCGCGCAGGCAGGCGCGTTGAATCGCTACGAGCAAACCGTGCTGTTGCGCGGCTTCAATGGGGCTATCAACAAGAAGGCCCGGCAGGCTTGGCAGGTGGCGGAGCCCGACATGAATCGCCTTGCCGCTCGCTACGGCGAGTTGCGTCGCGAACTCGCCGTGGATTTCGCCGGCGCGTTGGCTGATCGCCCCGAAACCTGGGGCAATTCGATCATCCAGGCCTTGCGCGACGCTGGGCTCAAGCGCTTGATGCTGACACTCGGCGAAGGCTGGGAAGGCGGCCTGTGGCATCCCGAAGCGATTCGCGCGGGGGTGGATGCCGGCTACCTGGTCGCCCCCTATGATTCCTATGGAACAGCGCTTTCGGCCACGGAAAATCCCGATTGGACCACGGCCCATCTGGGCCGCAAGGCCTACCGTGACTGCGCAATCATGCTGAAAGACGGCACGTTGAAAACCGGTTTCCAGCAGTCCGGTCACTACACCGATCCGCGCTGTGTGCGGCCTTTGCTGGAGGCGCGGGTAAAGGCGGTGCAGGGCGCGGCGGGCTACAACGCCTGGTTCCTCGATGCCTACGCCACCAGCATGCTGTATGACAGTTACCGCGACGGTGCGCCGATGACCCAGGCGCAAAATGCCCAGGCCAATATCGACGCGTCGCGCTGGGTCAACACCTCGCTCAAACTGCCCACAGGCTCCGAAGACGGTAACGCCATCACCGCCCAGGGCATCCTGTTTGCCCATGGCATGCAAACACCGGTGATCGGCTGGGGTGACCGGGAGATGACCCAGGACCTGCAGTCACCCAACTACGTCGGCAAGTGGTACCCGCCGGAGCAACCGGCCGTGTTCTTCAAGCGGGTGCCCTTGAAAGCGCCGCTGCGCACGGTGTATTTCGATCCGACGATGCGCCTGCCGCTGTATCAGGCGGTGTTCCACGGCTCGGTGATTACCACCCATCACTGGTTGTTCGACAGCCTGAAGTTAAGCAATGTGCAGGCGGAGAATGAGCTGACCCAACTGCTCTACAACGTACCGCCGCTGTATCACTTAAGTGCAGCAACGCTCAAGGAACGGCTGCCGGTGATGCAGCGCCAGGACCGGTTTTTCCGCCCGCTGCATGAGCGGTTGGCGACGCGGGCGATGACTGATTTTCGCTGGCTGACGGCGGACAAACTGCTCCAGCAAACGATGTTCGCTGATGGGACGCGGTTGGTGGCGAATTTTTCGGACGCGCAAAAAGACGGGTATGCCGCGCACAGTGTGACGGCGCTGGTGGAGGGTGAAAAGCCGGTGGTGTATCAGGTGGATCAGCAGGGCCCTTAAGATCATCGGGGGCAAGCCATAGGTATCTACACAACTCCGTAGCACCCACCGTAACCACGATGCGAAGCGAGCCGCTCTTGATCTGCTTTTGATCTCGGGCACACCGAGCATGAGCGAGGTGCCGAGTGGTGGGGCAAGAGCGTTTTGCTTACTTTTGCGCTTTTCAAAAGTGAGCCGCTGTAAAAGCGGAACCATTAGCAGCCGTTACCGCAGAAACGGATATGTACTCGGTCTGATCCAACATCCTGGTCGGCCCCGAGGCTGCCATCGGGGGCAAGTCGAATCGTCGCACCGCCCCTCCCACATTTGGAATGCGTTCCCCTGTGGGAGGGGGCTTGCCCCCGATAGCATTAGCCCAGGCAATAAATCACTCAAACCTTGCGCCACACACTGGCCAACCAAGGCTGCTGCTCCCTTGGCAAACCCGCCGGTCGATAATAATGTTCCAGCTCTTCAAACCCGGCCTCAACCAGCAACCCCCGCCATGCCTCCAGATCGTGGTAAGACCCATACCGCGGCCCGTTCCAACCTTCCCGGTTGTCACCCCGAGGATTGGAGCTGAACAGTACTCCACCGGGTTTCAACGCGCCGTGCAGTTGCTGGAGCACCCGTGGCAATTCCTGCTTGGGTATGTGGAACAGCACCGCATTGGCGAAGATCCCGTCAAAGCGCTCGGCAGGCAGGTCGAGTTTCAGGAAGTCCTGCTGCAACACCTCACAACCACTGTCTTCGCGCGCCATCTGTGCAAACCGCTCGGAGCCGTCGAGCCCCACGGCGATATGCCCCATGCGTGTAAACGTCTGCAAATCGCGCCCCGGCCCGCAGCCGAAATCCAGCACGGTAAACGGCGCCGTGCCCTGGAGATGCCGCAGCAGCGCATCGATGTTCTGGCTGACATCGTGATCGCGGGTGCCTTCACGGAAGTCTTCGGCCACGTGGTTGTAATGGCCGAGGGTGGTGGCGGTGATCTGGTTGAGGTCTTCGGGCTTTAGGGTCATGACAGGCAATACCGGACGCTTTGATTTGCGGACTATACCTCACCGCTTGTTCAGTACCCGCGCCAACCGATCCCCGCCCAGTTGAATCACCGCCACCAGTACCACCAACAGCACAATCACCGTCAGCATGATCTGCGTGTCAAAACGCTGGTAGCCATAGCGGTACGCAATGTCGCCCAAGCCACCGGCGCCAATCGCACCGGCCATGGCCGATGAGTTGATCATGGTCACCAACGTGATGGTGAACCCGCCGACGATCCCCGGCAGCGCTTCCGGCAACAGCACGTGCCAGATGATGTGCCAGCGCCGGCACCCCATGGCTTGCGCCGCTTCGATCAGGCCATGGTCGACTTCGCGCAGGCTGACTTCGGCGATGCGCGCAAAGAACGGCGTGGCGGCGATCGTCAGCGGAACCACCGCCGCCCACACGCCGTAGGTGGTGCCGACGATCAAGCGGGTAAACGGGATCAGCGCCACCATCAGGATCAGGAAGGGAATGGAGCGGAACAGGTTGACGAAGGCGCCCAGTACCCGATTCAGCGCCGGCGCCTGGTAGATGCCGCCCTTGTCGCTGGTGACCAGAAACACGGCCAGCGGAATCCCCACCAGCAGGGCGATCAACGATGACACGCCCACCATCAACAAGGTGTCGATGGCGCCCTGCACTAAACGATCAAACCACATGGCCCAGCACCTCCACCCGTTGCGCCCAGTTCGCGGCGCGGTTGCGCAGTTCTTCGGCGCTGTGCGGCGATCCATTCACCGCCAGCAGTAATTGCCCCAAGGCATGCCCCTGAATGCGCTCCACCCCGCCTTGCAGCAACCGCACGCGGCCGCCGAGGGCCTTGAACAGTGCGGCAAGGTCCGGCTCATCGGCGTCGCTGCCGGTGAACTGCAAGCGCAGCACCACGGCGGCGTCGGCCGACGTGGGGGTGGGGTGCAGACGGTTTTGCAGTTCGGCGGGCAAGCCGTGTTGCAAGGGGGCGAGCAGGGTTTGGCTGACGTCGTGCTGCGGATTGCCGAACACTTGCCACACCGGGCCCTGCTCGACGATACGCCCGTGTTCCAGCACCACCACGCGGTCGCAGATGTCGCGGATTACCGCCATCTCATGGGTAATCAACACGATGGTCAGGCCCAGGCGCTGGTTGATCTCGCGCAGCAGGCCGAGGATCGATTGGGTGGTCTCCGGGTCCAGCGCCGAGGTGGCCTCGTCGCAGAGCAGGATCTCGGGGTCGTGCACCAGCGAACGGGCGATGCCCACGCGCTGTTTCTGTCCCCCGGAAAGCTGCGCCGGATACGCCTTGTGCTTGTCCTGCAAACCCACCAGCTCCAGCAGCTCACGCACCTTTTGTTCACGCTGCGGCTTGGGCACGCCGGCGACTCTGAGCGGCAACTCGACGTTCTGCCACACGGTCTTGGCCGACATCAGGTTGAAGTGCTGGAAGATCATGCCGATGCGCCGGCGCAACGCGACGAGGTGGTCTTCATCGAAGCCGCCGATATCCACCTGATCGATCAGCACCCGCCCGCTGCTGGGTTGTTCCAGGCGATTGATGGTGCGAATCAGCGACGACTTGCCGGCGCCGCTGCGGCCAATGATGCCGAACACTTCGCCACGCTGGATCGCCAGGTCGATGCCGTGCAGGGCATGCACCGTGCCGTCATAGGTTTTACCCAGGTTGATGAAGCGCACGTGGGCACGGTTCAGATCCGCATGCAGTTCGGTCTGCCGGGCGTCCCTGGGCGGTGTGCCCAGGTCGCGCAGTCGGGCATTGGCGGCGGTCATTTTTTTGCTTCCCAGCCGACTTGGTAAAGCTTGCCGAGGGATTTATCCAGGGCGGCGCGTACCACCGGCGAGTGCTGGTAGATGTCGACGAACTTGATCACCCTTGGGTCGGTCTTGCTCTTGGGCTGGATCACGAACTGGATCACGTATTCCGGGTGGTCCAGGCCGTCGAACAGCAACGCCGATTCCGCATCGAAGGTCTTGGACAGGCGGATGTACGCGGGGTAGCCCTGCACCAGGTCGGCGTCGTCATAGGCGCGCACCAGCTGCACGGCTTCCACTTGCAGGATCTTGATTTTTTTCGGATTGCTGACGATGTCTTCTTCGGTGGCCTTGTAGCCCACGCCCGGCTTGAGGCTGATCAACCCGGCCTTGGCCAGCAGCTGCAGGCCGCGCCCGCTGTTGATCGGGTCGTTGGCGATGGCCACGCTGGCGCCTTCGGGCAGGTCGTTGAAGCTTTTGTACTTTTTCGAATACAGCCCGACGTTGTTGATGATGCCCGGCGCATAAGGCACCAGGTCAAACCCGGCGGCGGCCTTGGCGTTTTCCAGGAAGGGAATGTGCTGGAAGTAGTTCACGTCGATATCGCCGGCAGCGAGGCTGACATTGGGGGCGATCCAGTCGGTGAATTCCACCAGTTCCACTTTCAGGCCTTGTTTGCCGGCTTCTTCCACCGCGGCTTCCAGGGGAATGGCGAAGGCGGCGGTGGTGCCGACTTTCAGCGGCGCATCGGCGGCGAATACGGCCGTGCTGAATAACCCGAAGGCCAGGGAGAGCACTATTTTTTTCATATGAGTTTCCAATTGTAGGAGCGAGCTTGCTCGCGAAAAACTTGAGGGCGCATCGGTAAACCAGATGCACCGCGTTATCGTTAACGGTCTTCGCGAGCAAGCTCGCTCCTACAGGGGTTAGTGTCGGTAGGTAGAGCCGGTGTGTTGTTCGGGTAAGCGAGCCGTGCCGTGGAAGACTTTTTCGCGCAGCGTGCCCTGCTCATATTCGGTTTTGTACGACCCGCGCTTTTGCAGCTCCGGCACTACAAGATCGATGAAATCCACATAGCTTTCCGGCGTCACGATGCGCGTCAGGTTGAAGCCATCCAGGCCCGTTTCGCTGATCCAGGATTCCAGCTCATCCGCGACCTGCTCAGGCGACCCAACCAGCGTGATATAGCGCCCGCCCAACGCGTGCTGCTCGAGCAATTTGCGCCGAGTCCAGTCGTTGTTCTGCAGGTTTTTGGTGGCCGACTGGATCGCATTGCTCTTCACGTACTGGATCGGCTCGTCCAGTTCGTATTCGGAAAAATCGATCGCCGTGGACGCCGCAAAGTGCGCCACGCCGGCCTCGGCGCTGGCGTAGCTGAGGTACTCCGCGTGCTTGGCCCAGGCCAATTCTTCGGTCGCGCCGACGATCACGTTGAGGCCCATGAACACTTTGATGTCATCCGGATTGCGCCCGGCCGCCACCGCGCCGGCACGCACTTTGTCCACCTGGATTCTGGTCGAGGCCTTGTTCTGCCCGCTGATGAACACGCACTCGGCATGACGCCCGGCGAACTGCAGGCCGCGCTCCGAACTGCCGGCCTGGAACAGCACCGGCGTGCGCTGCGGCGAGGGCTCGCACAGGTGATAACCCTCCACTTGGTAGAACTCGCCGTGATGCTCGACCTTGTGCACCTTGCCCGGCTGCGCATACACCCGCGCCTGAGGATCGTTGACCACCGCGTCATCTTCCCAGCTGCCCTCCCAGAGTTTGTACAGCACCTGCAGGTATTCATCGGCCTGGTCGTAGCGGCGGTCATGCTCGACTTGTTCGTTCAGGCCCATGGCCTTGGCGGCGCTGTCGAGGTAGCCGGTGACGATGTTCCAGCCCACGCGGCCGCGGCTCAGGTGGTCGAGGGTGGACATGCGCCGGGCGAACAGATAGGGCGGCTCGTAGGTCAGGTTGGCGGTGAGGCCGAAGCCAAGGTTGCGGGTGACCGCCGCCATGGCCGAGACCAGCAGGAGCGGGTCGTTGACCGGCAACTGGATCGATTCTTTGAGCGGCACGTCGATGGACTTCTGGTACACGTCATACACGCCGACGATATCGGCGATGAACAAACCGTCGAACAGCCCACGCTCCAGGGTTTGCGCCAGGTCGGTCCAGTATTCGAGGGTCTTGTACTGGGTGGACGTGTCCCGTGGATGGGTCCACAAGCCGTGGTTGATATGCCCGATGCAGTTCATGTTGAAGGCATTGAGCAGGATTTTTTTCTTGCTCATCAGATCGTCCCCCGCAGCGGCGGGTTTTCGGCGTTGAGGTAGTAATTGCCCACGGCGTGATATTTCCAGCGCACCGGGTCGTGCAGGGTGTGAACCCGCGCGTTGCGCCAGTGGCGGTCCAGGCCGTGCTCGGCCAGGGTTGCCTGGCTGCCGGCCAGTTCGAACAGCGTGCTGCCGGCGGCGAGGGAGATTTCGGTGCTCAAGGCGCGCACTTCGGCGACGGCGATGGAGGCGGCCGCGACGGTCTGGGCCGTGCTGTCGGCCTGGGCGCGATCGAGGAATTCGCCCGAGCGCTCGAGCAACGCTTCGGCGGCGTGCAGGCGAATGCTCAGGTGGCCGAAGCTTTTCAGCGTCAACGGGTCATCGGTGGCCTTGTCGCTGCCTGAGTCGATCCAGGGACGGGTCTTGGTGCGCACAAAATGCAGCGCATCTTCGAAGGCGGCGCGGGCGATGCCGGTGTCGATGGCGGCGTGCAGAATCTGCGCCAGGGGGCCGACGGTGGTCGGGCGTTCGAAGGCGCTCTGGAACGGCACCACATCCCGGGCGTCCACCCACACGTTGTCGAACACCACCGAACCGCTGCCGGTGGTGCGCTGGCCAAAGCCGCTCCAGTCGTCGATCACCGTCAGGCCGGCGCTGTCGCGAGGCACGAAGGCCAGTTGCTGGACATCGTGTTCATCCACCACCGAGGTGGGGATGCGTTGCGCGTAGATCGCGCCGGTGGCGTAGAACTTGCGCCCGCTGATGCGAAAACCCTCGCCGTCGCGGCTGAGGCGGGTCACGCGGTCATGGGCGGTCTTGGTCCCCAGTTCCGCCAGGGCGTTGCCAAAGCGCTGGCCGGCCAGCACGTCGGCGTACAGGCGCTGCTGTTGTTCGGGACTGCCGTTGACCCGCAGCACTTCGAGGGCATAGAAATGGTTTTGCGGGATCTGGCCCAGGGAGGCGTCGGCCTGGGCAATCAGCGCAATGACCTTGGCCAGGGTGACGTTGGACACACCGGCACCGCCATAGGCCTTGGGCACGCTGATGCCCCACAGGCCGGAGCGGGAAAACACGTCCAGCTCGGGCAACGGCAGGCGACGTTCGCGGTCGCGCTGGGCGCTGTCGCGGCGCAGGTCTTCGGCCAGGTCGCTGGCGACAATAAGGGCTTGTTCATCGCTGGTAATGACCGCGACGTGATGGGAAAGCGTCATGTGTTCTCCAGAAGCTCGTGGAAAAAGTGTTCTGGGCGGTCAGATCCAGGAATGTCGAGCCGGCAACGTGCCGTTCAAGCGGTAGGCACCGATGGCGTGATACTTCCAGCGCACCGGGTCATGCAGCGTGTGGACCCGCGCATTGCGCCAGTGCCGGTCAAGGTTGAATTCGGCGAGGGTGGCGCGGCTGCCGGCCAACTCGAAGAGCTTTTCGCTGACCAGCAATGACACTTCGGTAGTGAGCACCTTGGCCTCGGCGACTGCGATAGACGCGCGGGCGGCGGACTGCGCGGTGATCGGTGCAGCGCTGACCTGGTCCAGTACCTGGCCGGCCTTGCGCAGCAGCGCCTGCGCGGCATGCAGCTCGATCTTCAATTTGCCGATGTCGGCGATGACATACAGGTCGTCGCTGGCCCGTTCGACCTTGGCGTCGATCCAGGGGCGTGAACGTTCACGCACAAAAGCGATGGTGTCCTCGAAGGCACCCTGGGCGATGCCGGCGTCGATGGCGGCCTGGATCAGTTGCGAGACGGCGCCCTGGATGTTCGGGCTTTCGCCCAGGCGCCAGTTGTCCACCACCCACTCTGCGTCCACCGGTACCCGGTCAAGCAGTACAGTGCCGCTGGCGGTGGTGCGTTGGCCAAAGCCCGACCAGTCATCGACGATGCGCAGCCCCTCGCTGCCACGGCGCACAAACGCCATGACTTGCTTGCCGTCATCGTTGAGCGCCTTGATGGCCACCCAATGGGCGAACAGTGCGCCGGTGGAGTAGAACTTCTGGCCGCTGACCACATACCCGTCGCCCTCGGCGGTGATGCGCGCCTTGAGCTCCAGGGTATTCTTCGTGCCGCGTTCCGGGCCGCCGTTGCCGATGCGCCAACCCTCGAGCACGCTCTGGAACAGGTGCTTTTTCTGGCGCTCGCTGGCGGTGCTCTGCAGCAGGTGCAGGATGCCGAAATGGTTCTGCGGGATCTGTCCCAGAGCCGGGTCGGCCGCGCTGATGATGGCGAAGACCTCGGCCAGGGTCACGAACGAAACCTGCGGACCGCCGTATTCGCGGGGAATGGAAATGCTGCCCAACCCGCTGCGGGTGAACTGTTCGATCTGTGCCCATGGCAATTGGCGTTGCTGGTCGCGCCTGGCGGCTTGCAGGCGCGCGGCGTCAGCCAGCTCATGAGCGGCGCTCAGCGCCTGGGCGTCGTTGCGCAGCACGGTGGCCGGCAACAACAGCGGCGCTGCATCCACATCACTCTGTGGGGGTGTTAGAGCCAAGTTAGACATCAGCGCCGCTCCTTGGCTGCACGTAATGCCCTGGCGTTATGCACCGGGGTAATTCTGACCATACCGACCTCGCATTCAATGAAATGAAAACAGAAAATTCAGGAATGTCCGGTGGTCCGGTGCATATACCCTAAGCGTGTTTATTTTTTAAATAAACTAACTTTTAGGAATATGCATAGAAGGGTCATCACCCCGGTTCGCAGGGGGAGCCGAAAGGGCGAGGTCGATACGTGGCCTCGGCCCTGTCCGAGCTCGTGGGAACCCAGGCGGCGATGCGCAAGGTACGGGCCGGCGCCCAGCGCGAATTGTTGCCGACGCGATCCAGGATGCAGTACGTCACCTCCAGGCGGCAGTCGTCACCGCCTTCGATAATGACCGTCGAAGGCACCCAGACCTGAACGGGCATGCCGACGCTCCCGGCCTGGATTTTCGGCAGATCCATGCGTACGTCACCCCAGCGCAGGGTGATGGCGTCGCCGCTGGCCATGTTCGCGTAAGGCTCGATGGACAGCGGAATACCGCGTTGCACCTGGCGACTGTTGACGCCGTGGCGGCGGATGGTCTCGGGCAGGCTGACGGGGGCCAGGTTCTGGTTTTCGTCGCTGTACAGGTTCGACGGCTGCCCGCCCGGGTAGTTGGTCTTGACCCGTACCTGGGTGGTGGCCGAGCGCGCCGGGCCGTGCCCGATCTGCATGATTTGGTAGTGAACCCGGGCCGGGCCATCCTGTACAAAGCTTTCCGGCACCCGCAGGTGGGTCGGTGTGCCGATTTTGCCGGCCGTCACCCGGCGTGCAGCGGCAAAGCAGTTGTTCCAGAACAGCTCGATCAGATCGCCTTCCTCCATGCCGGGGTAAGGGGCGATATCGACCTGCAGTTGCGCGGCCGCGTGGGCACTGATGCCGTTTCGAACGGCCTGGGGCAGGGTGGGTGCGGTCAGCATGGCCGGGATAGTAGTGTGCGTCATAAGTGATCTCCTTGATGCAGCCAGCAGCAATCGTTCCGGGCCTTGGGCGCGGGTGCGCAAAGGGGCCGAAAGAACGATTCAGTGAGTAGCCGGGATAGGATCCAATCCTCTGGACGCTAGATAAGAGGGTTGCGCCGGGGGCGTCAATGGCGGCAAAGGGCTAAACGGCGGCTTGGCGACGATTCAGAAGGGTCTGACGGAGCAGGGGATTTAAAGGCGCTTATAACGGGGGTTTTTACGCGATGAGAGGGTAACCCGTTGTAGGAGCGAGCTTGCTCGCGAAGAACGTTAACGATAACGCGGTGAATCAGATTGACCGAGTTGCCTGGGCGTTTTTCGCGAGCAAGCTCGCTCCTGCAGAGGGGGCGTCAATGGGCGAGAAATTTGCTCAGGAACTGCCGGGTACGCTCTTCTTTGGGGCTGGCGAACAGCGCCTTGGCTTCACCCTGTTCGACGATCACGCCCTTGTCGAAAAAGATCACGCGGTTGGCGACATCCCGGGCAAAGCTCATCTCGTGGGTGACGATCACCATGGTGCGGTTTTCTTCGGCCAGGCTGCGGATGGTCGCCAGCACTTCACCGACCAGTTCCGGGTCGAGGGCCGAGGTGGGTTCGTCGAACAGAATCACCTCAGGCTCCATGGCCAGGGCCCGAGCGATCGCCACACGCTGTTGCTGACCCCCGGACAGGCGCCGTGGATAAGCCGCTTCCTTGCCCGCCAGGCCAACCTTGGCCAACAGCCTGCGACCCAGTTCGGTCGCGGCGTCGCGGGGCATCTTCTTGACCACGATCGGGCCCTCGATGACGTTTTCGAGTGCGGTGCGGTGGGGGAACAGGTTGAAGTTCTGGAATACGAAACCCACATGCTGGCGCAGACGTCGCACCAGGCCCTGTTGCTGGTTGAGCGGCCTGTTGCTGTCGATCTCGATATCGCCCACCTTGATACGGCCGCTGGTGGGTTCTTCGAGAAAATTCAGGCAACGCAGGAAGGTGGTCTTGCCGGAGCCGCTGGGGCCGATGATGGCTACGACTTCGCCGGCCTTGATCTCAAGGTCGATGCCGTTGAGCACCACCTGACCGTTGAATTGTTTGGTCAGTTTTTCAACCACGATCATGCTTCAAGACTCCAGGTCATGCCGGTTGACCCGGTCTTCCAGACGATTTTGCAGATGCGCCAGGATGCTCGCCAGGATCCAGTAGATCAGGGCTGCGGACAGATACATGGTGAAAATTTCGAAGGTGCGCGCCGAGACCAGTTGAGCCTGCCGGAACAGCTCGGGCACCTGGATGGTGGCGGCCAGCGCCGTGTCCTTGACCAGTGAAATAAAACTGTTGCCCAGCGGCGGCAGTGCGGTGCGCATGGCCTGCGGCAGGATGGCCCGGCGCAATGTCTGCGCACGGGTCATGCCGATACTCGCAGCGGCTTCCCACTGGCCACGCTCGATGGACGCGATGGCGGCCCGCAGGATTTCACAGGCGTAGGCGGCCATGTTCAGCGAAAAGCCGATCATGGCGGCCGGAATCGGGTCCAGCTCGATGCCCACTTGCGGCAAGCCGTAGTAGATCAGGAACAATTGCACCAGCAGGGGCGTGCCGCGAAAGAACGACACGTAGACCCGCGCCGTCCAACTCAGCAGCTTGAAGCGCGACAGGCGCATCAAGGCCAGGCCGAAGCCCAGCAGCAGACCGAAGAACATCCCGCCCAGGCTGAGGATTACCGTGTAATACGCGCCCTTGAGCAGAAAGGGCGCGGAGTCCAGCGCGAGTTGCAAACCTGCTTCCATTATTGAGTGACGTCAGCGTTGAAGTATTTCTCGGACAGCGTCTTCAAGGTGCCGTCGGCGCGCAGCTTGTCGAGCGCCTTGTTCACCGCGTCCAGCAACTCAGGCTCGCCTTTGCGCAGGGCAATACCCGATTCCTGGCGAGAGAAGGCGTCGCCTGCCGCGGCGGTATCCGGGGCTTTCTTGGCGTATTCCAGAGCGGCCAGGCGGTCGATCAGGATGGCGTCGATGCGGCCGATGCGCAGGTCTTGGAACTTGGTCGGGTCGTCGTTGTAGGTCTTGATGATGGCTTTAGGCTGGTTGTCCTTGAGCCATTGTTCGTAGTTGGTGCCCAGGCCTACGCCGACTTTCTTGCCGGCCAGGTCGTTGGCGGTCTTGATCGCGTCGACGTTTTTCTTCAGCACCAGCGCCTGAATCCCGGACACCGTGTAAGGCTTGGAGAAGTCGTACTTTTTCTTGCGCTCTTCGGAAATGGTTACCTGGTTGACCACCGCGTCCAGGCGCTTGGATTCCAGGGCGGCGAGGATGCCGTCCCATGGGGTGGCCTGCAGCTTGACCTTGACGCCCAATTCTTTGGCCAGCGCCTCGGACAGCTCCACCTCGAAGCCGCTGAGCTTGCCGCTTTCATCGACGAAGCTGAACGGTGGGTAGGTGCCTTCCAGGCCGATCTTGATCTCGCCGGCTTTCTTGATGGCGCCCAGTTGCTCGCCGGCAACCGCCTGGCCGAGCATGCCTGCGCCAAGCGCCAGGCCCAATGTGCCGAGCAGCAATGTGCGACGCAATACAGAAATAGTCATGAAGAGCCCCTATGGTTTTTTATGGTGAGCGAAGCCGGTGACGCAGTAGCCGTATCCTGCCTTAAAGCGCGGTGCGCGTCTTCGCCTTCGGCGCGATGATAAAGCGGGTTTTTAAGACTTGAAAATAATAAAAAATAAATTTCATATTCATATTTCGAATATGAAAGAGGTCAAGTGTGGGAGGGGGCTTGCCCCCGATGACAGTGGTTCAGCTACAGATAAGTTAACTGACCCACCGCTATCGGGGGCAAGCCCCCTCCCACATTCAGTCCGCGTTTATTCAACTGAACACTGAGTCATAGGCAAACAGCGCCGGTGCCCCGCCCGTATGCAGGAAAATAATCGGCCCGTCCCCGAACCGCTGACGCCCGATGCCGTCCAGCAAGCCTGCCATGGCCTTGCCGGTGTAGACCGGGTCGAGCAACAGACCTTCCTGGCTGGCCAAAAGTTTGATTGCCGACAACGTGCCCGCGTTCGGTTCGCCATAACGCGGGCCGAAGTATTCGTCCCACAGGATCACCTTGAATGCCTCGGGCAGCTCCACGCCAAGCAACTCGGCGGTGCGCTCGGCCAGGCCCTGTACTTTCGGGCGCTGGGCTTCGTCGGTGCGCGACACGGTGACGCCAATCACCGGCAGGTTCGGCAGCGCTTCGCTCAGCGCCAGCGCCAGGCCGCTATGGGTACCGGCGCTGCCCGAGGCCAATACCACCGCTGCAAAGTCGAGTCCGCTGTCTTCGATCTGCGCCGCCAGCTCCAGGCCTGCACGCACATAACCCAGCGCGCCGAGGGCATTCGAGCCGCCGATAGGCACCAGGTAGGGCTTCTTGCCGTTGCTGCGCAGGCGGTCGGCGAGGGCGTTGAGCTGGTCGTCGACATTATCGAGGTTCTCGACCAGCTCCACCTTGGCGTCGAACAGTTCGAGCAACAGACGGTTACCGTTGCCCAGGTAGTTGGGGTCGTCGGTGCCGGTAGGATTTTCCAGCAGGGCGACGCAGCCCAGGCCGAGCCTGGCGGCCAGCGCGGCGGTCTGGCGCACATGGTTGGACTGGATAGCGCCGGCGGTAACCAGCGTGTCGGCGCCCTGGGCGAGGGCATCGGCGGCCAGGTATTCAAGTTTGCGCAATTTGTTGCCACCCAAGGCCAGCGGGGTGGTGTCATCGCGCTTGACGTAGATGTCCCTGCCCAACCAGGTCGACAGCCGCTCGAGTTTTTCCAGGGCGGTGGCGCCGCCCAACAGGTCCAGGCGGTTAAAGCGGTCAAGCTGTTGTTTGATCATGGCTACGCACGGTGGCTGAGTAATTGGACGACTATAGGCAGGCACTTTTCATCGGGCAACGGCCAATCGCTTATGTCGGATGGTTCTTGGCCTCATACCATTGGTTCTTAAGGGTTGCCTGGGTGCATACCGTAAAGTGATGGCCATTTCGTCAGGAGTGAATACCGTGAGTGAGCGTTCCAGCCATTGGCAATTGCAGACCATCGTCAGCCAACTGCGCAGCGCCCGGGACCAGTGGCGAACGCGCAACGGTCGTTTGAGCGGCGAACACGGTGGTCGCGAATTACCGTCGCGCGAAGCGGTGGCGCAGATTCTCGAAGCATTGTGCGGCGCACTGTTCCCGATGCGCCTGGGCCCGGTGGACCTGCGCGAAGAAAGTGAAGACTTCTACGTCGGGCATACCCTCGACGTCGCCCTCAACGCCTTGCTCGCCCAGGCCCGCCTGGAGCTGCGCTACGCCGCGCGTCAGGGTGGCCGGGATGACGGCCGGATCGACGCCGATGCCATTCGCCTGATCCAGGATTTCGCCCTGGCATTGCCTGCGTTGCGCAGCCTGCTGGACACCGACGTACTGGCCGCCTACCACGGTGACCCGGCCGCGCGCAGCGTGGATGAGGTGCTGCTGTGCTACCCGGGCATCCTGGCGGTGATTCATCACCGCCTGGCCCACCACCTGTACCGCGCCGGCTTGCCGCTGCTGGCGCGCATCAGTGCGGAAATCGCCCACTCGGCCACCGGTATCGATATCCACCCCGGCGCGCAGATCGGCCCGAGTTTCTTTATCGACCACGGCACCGGTGTGGTGATTGGCGAGACGGCGATCATTGGTGAGCGGGTGCGCATCTACCAGGCCGTGACGCTGGGCGCCAAGCGCTTCCCGGCGGATGAGGATGGGCAGCTGCAAAAAGGCCATCCGCGCCATCCTATCGTTGAGGATGACGTGGTGATCTACGCCGGCGCCACGATTTTGGGGCGGATTACCATCGGCAAGGGTTCGACCATCGGCGGCAATGTCTGGCTGACCCGCAGCGTGCCGGCGGGGGCGAATATTACCCAGGCCAATTTGCAGCATGATGATGGGGCGCAGAAGTAAAGAGCCTGCACGCTAATCCAATGTGGGAGGGGGCTTGCCCCCGATAGCAGTCTGTCAGTTGATATAACTGGAACTGACCCACCGCTATCGGGGCATAGGTAACTACACAACTGCGTAGCACCCACCCCACCGTAACCACGATGCGAAGCGAGCCGCTCTTGATCTTGATCTGCTTTTGATCTCAGGCGCCCCGTTAAACCACGCTGGCCGAACGCAGGCTTGAA
>NZ_CVTN01000053.1:0-29443 GCF_900004915.1 Pseudomonas sp. 31 R 17 | reverse complement strand
TTTGCTTACTTTTGCGCTTTTCAAAAGTGAGCCGCTGTAAAAGCGGAACCATTAGCAGCCGTTACCGCAGAAACGGATATGTACTCAACCCAATTCAACATCGTGGTCGGCCCTGAGGCCGCCATCGGGGGCAAGCCCCCTCCCACATTTGAATGCATTTCACCTTCACGTCGCTGAACGATTTGCCCCCGTAACCCGTCATACCAATCCCTGAGCTAGTGTAGGAATTGTCTACCACTCAGCCCCGAAATTAGTCCCAGACCGCCCATTCATGTTTAACTTGAACGCTCGTTCAAGTTAAACCGGTGGTTCGCTGCCCGCTCACAACAGGAGGCTTACCTTTGCTGAGTCCGTTATTGACAGCCACATTTCACACCTCGGGGGTGCGTCGTTCATGAGTGCATCGTCCACCCCTCCCAGCGGTCTGGTGCGCATGAATGCGCCCGTTTTCTACTTTGCCGCCACGGCCATCCTGCTGTTCGGCATCACGGTCATCGCTATCCCGCAACAGGCCGGTGCCTGGCTGCTGGCGGCGCAAAACTGGGCGGCCAATACGGTCGGCTGGTACTACATGCTGGCGATGACCCTGTATCTGGTCTTCGTGGTGGTCACCGCGCTATCGGGCTACGGCAAGATAAAACTCGGTGCCGACCACGACGAGCCCGAATTCAGTTACCTGTCCTGGGCCGGCATGCTGTTCGCCGCCGGGATCAGCATCACGCTGTTTTTCTTTTGTGTCTCCGAGCCGCTGACGCACCTGGTGCAACCGCCCCAGGGCGAGGCCATGAATGCCGATGCGGCGCGCCAGGCCATGCAGGTCCTGTTCCTGCACTGGGGCCTGCACGGCTGGGGCGTGTTCGCGTTTGTCGGCATGGCCCTGGCGTACTTCGCCTACCGGCATAACCTGCCGCTGGCGTTGCGCTCGGCGCTGTACCCGTTGATCGGCAAGCGCATCAATGGCCCGATCGGTTACGCGGTGGATGGCTTCGGCATCATTGCCACGGTATTCGGCCTGGGGGCCGACATGGGTTTTGGCGTGTTGCACCTCAACTCCGGCCTGGATTACCTGTTCGGCATCGCCCATACGCAGTGGATCCAGGTGGGCTTGATCACCTTGATGATGGGCGCGGCGATCATCGTTGCCGTGGCCGGTGTCGACAAGGGTGTGCGGGTGATGTCCGACATCAACATGCTGCTGGCCTGCGCACTGCTGCTGTTCGTATTGTTTGCCGGGCCCACCCAGCACCTGCTCAATACCTTGATCCAGAACATCGGCGACTACCTTGGTGCGTTGCCGACCAAGAGTTTCGACGTGTACGCCTACGACAAACCCAGCGACTGGCTGGGCGGTTGGACGGTGTTCTACTGGGCCTGGTGGATCGCATGGTCGCCGTTCGTGGGCCTGTTCATCGCGCGGATTTCCCGTGGCCGCACCATCCGCGAATTCGTGTTTGGCGTGCTGCTGATCCCGCTGGGTTTCACCCTGGCGTGGATGTCGATCTTCGGTAACAGCGCCATCGACCAGGTGCTCAACCATGGCATGACCGCGTTGGGCCAGTCGGCCATCGATGAGCCGTCGATGAGCCTCTACCTGCTGCTGGAAACCTACCCGTGGAGTAAAACCGTGATTGCGGTCACGGTGTTTATCAGCTTCGTATTCTTCGTGACCTCGGCGGACTCAGGCACAGTGGTGCTGTCGACCCTGTCGTCCAAAGGCGGCAACGCCGATGAAGACGGGCCGAAATGGCTGCGCGTGTTCTGGGGCGCGATGACCGCCCTGGTCACCAGCGCCTTGCTGTTTGCCGGCAGTATCGACTCGTTGAAATCAGCGGTCGTGCTGACCTCGCTGCCGTTCTCGCTGATCCTGCTGCTGATGATGTGGGGGCTGCACAAAGCGTTCTATCTCGAATCGCAAAAGCAGATCGCCCAGTTGCATTCGCTGGCACCGATCTCGGCGTCGCGCAAAGGCCGTGGCGGCTGGCGCCAGCGTCTGAGCCAGGCCGTGCATTTTCCGTCGCGCGACGAGGTGTACCGTTTCCTCGAGTCGACGGTGCGCCCGGCCATCGAAGAAGTGACGGCCGTATTTGTCGAGAAGGGCCTGAACGTGGTCACCCAGCCAGACCCGGCCAACGACAGCGTCAGCCTGGAAATCGGCCATGGCGAGGAGCATCCGTTCATCTACCAGGTGCAGATGCGTGGCTATTTCACGCCATCGTTCGCCCGTGGCGGCATGGGTTCCAAAGAGATCAACAACCGCCGCTACTATCGCGCCGAAGTGCACCTGCGTGAGGGCAGCCAGGATTACGACCTGGTGGGCTACACCAAGGAGCAGATCATCAACGACATCCTCGACCAGTACGAGCGGCACCTGCAGTTCCTGCATCTGGTGCGCTGATTCGCGCGCATAAATGCACGTAATAGCGTTCCTCTCAAGTGGGTCTTTGCTGTAAAAGGGAAAGGCAGACTTAAGCGATTCAGCGGGTTAAAGGCTTGGGAATAACCTTATTCCCAGGCCTTCTTTGCCCCAACGCCCAGAGAGGATTCGATGACGTACATTGCTGCCGAAAACCGCTATGAATCTATTCCTTACCGCCGCGTAGGCCGCAGTGGACTGGTGCTGCCGGCACTGTCCCTGGGGCTGTGGCACAACTTTGGCGACAGCACCCCGATCGCCACCCAGCGCGCCCTGCTGCGCACCGCGTTCGACCTGGGCATCAATCACTTCGACCTGGCCAATAACTACGGCCCTCCCTACGGCAGCGCCGAGATCAACTTCGGTCGTTTGCTGCGCGAAGACTTCAAGCACTACCGAGACGAACTGATCATCTCCAGCAAGGCCGGCTGGGACATGTGGCCCGGGCCTTATGGCCAGGGTGGCGGCTCGCGCAAATACGTGCTGGCGAGCCTGGATCAGAGCCTGCAGCGCCTTGGCGTCGATTATGTGGATATCTTCTACTCGCACCGTTTCGACGCCGACACGCCATTGGAAGAAACCGCCAGTGCGTTGGCCACCGCCGTGCAGCAGGGCAAGGCGTTGTACATCGGTATCTCGTCCTACTCCGGGGTAAAGACCCGTGAGATGGCAGCTCTGCTCAAAGAGTGGAAAGTGCCGCTGTTGATTCATCAGCCCGCCTACAACCTGCTCAACCGCTGGGTGGAAAAAGACCTGCTCGACACCACCGACGAACTCGGCGCCGGCGTGATTGCCTTCACGCCGCTGGCTCAGGGCCTGCTCACCGATAAATACCTCAACGGCATTCCTGCCGATGCCCGGGTGAATCGTCCGGGGGGTGGCTCGCTGCAGGCCCAGCACCTGTCCGAGGAGAACATTGCCCACGTGCGCGCCCTGAATGAGATCGCCCAGCGTCGCGGCCAGAGCCTGGCGCAATTGGCGCTGGCCTGGACCCTGCGTGATCCACGGGTGACCAGCGCGCTGATCGGCGCCAGCCGGCCGGAGCAGATCATCGAAAACGTCGGCGCGTTGAAGAACTTGAGCTTCAGCGCCGAAGAGCTGGCGCAGATCGATCGGTTCGCCCAGGAAGGCGGGATCAATCTGTGGGAAAAACCGTCAATGGCTGAGTAACGTCAGCGTGCCTGCTCGATAGAGGCGCCGACCTTTATCGTGGCAGGCACACTGCAGCTGTTTGCTCAGCGCAGGGTTAGCACTCGCCGGGCATCTTGGAAGCCCGACTCAGACAGCTTGACCTTATTCCCATAGAGGTCTGCGTAACCGTCAATCACGGCGACCGAGTGCCCACCGGCGTCTGCGGTACCCAGGCCTTCTTTGGCCAGTTGAGCCGGGTTGGTCCAGCGCCGTTTGGCATGTAGGCCCAAGCGATTAGTGGCATCTCCCGGCATTTCCCCGTCATTCAATGAGGCCATTGCGTCCTTGAAGCTGCGCTTGGCGCTGCCTTCGTGATTTTTCATCTGAGCCCGCTTGGCGCTGGCGGCATACAGGAATACTGCGTCTTTGAGCACGTCCGGGTCCTCGCCCTGAAAGCCGCTGCCGGTCCTCGCCAGCATTAACTCTTCGTGGGATATGTGCAGCTTGAAGGTGTCCTGCATTGTCACCTCGAACCCCGTTTTTGTCGGGGTTATCAGTTTGAAAATCCCCTGTGGGTGATGACCGTATTTCATCATCGCCAGCTTGATCGCCGACACCGTGACGCAATTGCCTTCAATGCCCTGCCAGAACCCACGCCAGATATCCTCGGGCTTGGTGCCGATCGGCACCGAAGACATAAATGGGCTCTCGTCAGGCCGGGGCTTGTCCAGAGAGGCGACAGTGGGCAAAGGGGCCGGCGGATCGCGATCAACCTGATGAGGTACTGCGTCAACCGCAGGGGCAACAGGGCTGGCGCGCTGTGTGATGGTTTTGAGAAGGCTGTTCAGTGAGTTCAGTTGTTGAACGATAGACGCGTAAAGGTTTTGGCCGTTTTCCGCGCCGGCCGCGACGGATGTTTCCATCGGGGCCTTGGCGTTCGTCACGCCTGTGCCGGCGCAGAGACCGGGAAGTATTGACGTATTAAGCGCTGCGGTGCCGCTGGCTGTGTTGAGTAACATGGGCCGCCTCGTATTCAGTAGTGTGAGTGAGCGATTCAGTGAGGGTCGAGCACGTAGCCGTGGCCCTCATAAGGCAGATACTGATGCGCCTTTTCATCGCCCAGAACCAAGCCAAAACCGTACAGAAACCCGACGGTATCCTGGTCTTCCAGTTCACTCACATGGACATGGCGCATATGGCCGATCATGCCGATATTTTCCAGGACAGGTTTGATATGCCGGCCATTCTGGATCGCATCACTGAGGGTCGTCTCGAAGTCGGACCTTGCCACCGGATCCTCATGTTCCAACTGCTGACGTTTCATAAAAGCCGCAAACATGAAGTTGGCATCCTTTATCAGCTCGCTGTCGTCACCGGACAGTTTCAAGGCTTGCCCGGCCCGCTGTAGCTCCTGGCGAGAAACATGCACTTCATAACCATCTCTCATCGTCACGTCGTAGCCGTCTCCTGCAGCGGCAACCCGTTGAAAGCAATCGGTGGGGCTTTGCCCGAACGTCATCATCATCAGTTTTATTGCGTCAACGTAGGCTTGCGTGTCGCGAAACTCGCCAAAGCCCTGAGGTGTGCTACTCAAGCCAGTCAATATATTGGCTGGACGTTCACCGTTTCTCTTCGAGGAAATATCCGGCATCGCGCCGGGGGAGGGAGGGTCGAGCGGCGTTACAAGGGGTTTGACGTTGGTTTGCGGGGGGGGAGGCGCAACCCGCGCAGGACGCGAGTCAGTGGACGGTTCGTCCAGCCTTGTGGCTGCGGGTAAGTCCGACAGTATGTAGGCCGGCTTTTTCAGCCTTAACTTCGAAGGTGTCCCGTGGAAATCCTCATGACCGTCGACAACCAGCATGGACTCCCTATTCGAGACAACCGTGATACCCGGTTTTTGACCCGTGCCCAGTGACTCGGACTTAACCTCTTTCATATGGTTTTCCAGGCCCATGAGCTTCAATACGCTGCCGGCATGTTCGCCTTTATTGGTATTGCGCAGGGTCATGGGATAACTCGCTTGTTCGGCGGGGTCATTGCTTTGTAGCTGTTTTCGCTTGACCAGGGTCGCATACAGAAAGTTGGCGTCTTTCAGCATGTCTTCGTTGCCCAGCAGTTGCGAACCTTCTTTGGCAAGGTCCAGCTCTTTGTGCGAGATGAATAATGTGAAGCCATCTCTCATCGTCACATTGAACCCGTTATTCAGGGGCGTGACCTGAGCGTAAATATCGGTTGGGCTTTGACCAAAGTGCTGCATGGCCAACTTGATCCCCGCGACATGAGAACTGTGCGGTGTGGTCAGTGAGCGGTAGGTTTCATGGGGCGAAAAGAACAGGCCACCTAATACGTCGTCGGGTTTTTGTTTGTCCTTTTTATTTGAAAGGTACTGCGTACTATCAGGGCGCACCGTTGAGTGGGTGGTCGCTGCAACGGTTGCGGGTGTACCAGGCTTGACGGGCGTGGCGCCGAGGGCCTTGTGGAGTGTGGTCATCAAATTTTCAAGCTCGCTTAACAAGGCGAGCAAACTTTCGCGTCTGTCGGGCGCGGCGGTGGGCGGTGTCAGTGTTTCAAGTGTTGTGCCTGTGGCTGAAGGGGCGGGTTCAGCAGGCTGTGACGCAAAAGCGTTCAGCCACGGCGATACGGTTGAGATATTCATTTAAGCACTCAATGGATTCAGGTAAGGGTTCACTGCGCAGGCGTTTTGGACGCACGATGTCAGTGGTGAGCCTTACCTTGTGCGTTCCTGAAAGTGAGTGCTTGACGAGTTACAGAGAGTGTCGTGAGCCACATTTTTCCATAGGAAAAATCTTGAAATTAACGGTTTTTTCGCCATTCGAGGCAGTTGGATTAAAACGGTGCATCGCCCAGGATGGTTGCCCGGTGCATGACGCGGCGCTGTGGACGGTAGTCATCCACCGCGTAATGCTGGGTCACGCGGTTATCCCAGAACGCCACGTCATTTTCCTGCCAGCGCCAGCGAATAGTGAACTCCGGGCGGGTGGCGTGAGCAAACAGCAGCTTGAGAATCGCCTCGCTTTCGGCCGGTTCCAGTTCATTGATTCGGGTGGTGAAGCCGTCATTGACGAACAGCGATTTGCGCCCGCTGACGGGGTGTGTGCGTATCACCGGGTGTGACAGCGGCGGGTTTTTGCGGCGGGTTTCTTCCCAGCGCGCCAGGTCTTCGGCGGTGTTGCCGAAGCGCTCCAGCGGAAAGGATCTGGTGAAGTCGTGGGTGGCGGTGAGGCCATCGAGCAAGGCTTTGAACGGCTCGGACAACGCCTCATACGCCGCAATCCCGCTGGCCCACAAGGTATCGCCACCAAATGCCGGCAACTGCTTGGCGCTCAGCACCGCGCCGAGGGCAGGCGTGGGCAGGAAGGTCACGTCGGTGTGCCACACGGCGTTGTCACGCACATCGGTCACGGCAGTGTCGAGGATCAGCACTTCGGGCTGTTCCGGCACGTTGGGGTAGATCGGGTGGATATGCAGGTCACCGAAATTCGCCGCAAACCGTGCCTGCTGCTGCGGGGTGAGCGGCTGGTCACGGAAGAACAGCACCGAGTGCTTGAGGAGTGCTTGTTCGATGGCGTCGCGCTCTTCAGGGCTCAGCGCCCGGGTGATATCGACGCCACTGATCTGCGCGCCAAGCGCAGCGCTTAAAGGGGTAACGGTCAGGCTGCTCATTTAACGTTCATCACTCAGTGTGCCTGGCCATGCCACGGCACTAATTTACGCTGCAGGGCGCGCAGGCCCATTTCCATGGCGAAGGCGATCAGTGCGATCACCAGGATGCCCAGCACCACCACATCGGTGACCAGGAACTGCGCCGCCGACTGCACCATGAAGCCCAGGCCGCTGGTGGCGGCAATCAATTCGGCGGCAACCAGGGTCGACCAGCCCACGCCCAGGCCGATACGTACTCCGGTGAGGATGTCGGGCAGGGCGCTTGGCAGGATCACATGACGAATCAGTTGGGCACGGGTGGCGCCCAGCGACTGCGCGGCGCGCAACTTGGCCGGGTCGACCGTGCGTACACCGGTGGCGGTGGCGATGGCAATCGGCGCAAAGATCGCCAGGTAAATCAGCAGCACTTTGGACAGCTCGCCGATACCGCACCAGATCACGATCAGCGGCAGATAGGCCAGCGGCGGGATTGGCCGGTAAAACTCGATCAGCGGGTCGAGAATGCCGCGGGCGATCCGGTTGGCGCCGATGGCAATCCCCACCGGCACGGCCGTCAGCACTGCGAAACCCAGGCCCAGGCCGATGCGGCTGAGGCTCGCGCCCAGGTGCTGCCAAAGGGTCGAATCCATGTAGCCGGATGTCGCCAGCAACCAGCCTTTTTGCAGCACGGCAGAGGGCGGCGGCAGGAACAGGGGTTCGATCAAGCCGCTGGCGGTTACCGCCCACCAGACAGCGAGCAATGCCACCAGTGTCAGTACGCTGATCCACCGCGTAGCGAGGCTGCGGCGTGCCGGAATAACCGCATGGGTCAGCGGCTTGGCCGCTGGGGCGGGAAGTTCATAGCTGCTCATGCGTACACCTGCCGTTGCGAGAACACTCTGCCCAGTACGTGTTCGCGGGTTTCGATAAAACGCGGGTCGGACTTGATCGCCCGTGCCGATTCGCCGGCCGCGTAGCGTTGGCCGAAATCCAGCTGCAGACGCTCGACGATCTGGCCTGGGTTGGGCGCCAGCAGGATCAGGTCCGTGGCGAGGAACACCGCTTCTTCGATGTCATGGGTGATCAGGAACACCGGCTTGGCCGTGCGTCGCCAGACTTGCAGCAGCAATTCCTGCATCTGTTCGCGGGTGAAGGCATCGAGGGCGCCGAAGGGTTCGTCCATCAGCAATACGCGCGGGTCCGCCGCCAGGGCGCGGGCGAGGCCGACGCGTTGCTTCTGGCCGCCGGAGAGTTGCCAGGTGCGCCGGCTGTCGAAACCGCTGAGGTCCACCAGCGCGAGCATTTCACGGGCGCGCACTTCACGTTGCGCTTTCGGTACCCCGGCCAGCGCCAGGCCGAAGGCGACGTTGGCCAGCACGTCCTGCCAGGGCAGCAGGGCATCGTCCTGGAACACCACGCCGCGTTCGGCGCCAGGACCCTGGACCGGCACGCCATCGAGGGTAATACGCCCGGCCGAGGGCTCGACAAAGCCGGCAATCAGGTTCAACAGCGAAGTCTTGCCACTGCCGGAGGGACCCAGGGCCACCAGCAATTGCCGGGGGCCAAGCTCAAGTGAAATATCCGCCAGTACCGGTTCCGGGGCGCCTGGGTACTGTGCGCTGATGCGCTCCAGTTGTAGCAAGGCCATCGCGATGAACTCCTTGAATCAGTGAGTGATGAACTTGGCGCTGACGTAAGGGGCGTAGTCCGGCAGCACCGCGTCGACCTTGCCTTGCTCCTTGAGGAACGCGGCGGTATCGGTGACAGCCTGGGTGGTCGGTGCGCCCAGCAGGGTGACCTGGTCAGCGGCCAGCGGGTAGACATTGCCTTGCAGCAGCAGCGGGATATCGCTGGCCTTGGCGCCGGAGAGCTTCACCAGCTTGTCGACGTTGGCTTTGTCGGCGAGCCAGGCCTGTGGGTCTTTACGGTAAGCGGCGTAGGCATCCAGCGTGACTTTGGCGAAGGCCGTGACGATTTCCGGATGCTTCTCGGCGAAGTCCTTACGCACAATCCAGGCATCGAAGGTCGGCGCACCGAACTTGGCCAGTTCGCCGGACGTGATCAGCACCTTGCCGTTTTCCTTGGCCACGCCCAGGGCCGGGTCCCACACATAGGTGGCGTCGATATCGCCGCGCTTCCAGGCGGCGATGATGGCCGGTGGTGCGAGGTTGAGGATGGTCACGCTCGAAGGGTCGATGTTCCAGTGCTTCAGCGCGGCCAGCAGGCTGTAGTGCCCCGTGGACACGAACGGTACGGCGACCTTCTTGCCGACCAGGTCCTGGGGGCTGTTGATCCCCGACCCATCGCGCGCCACCAGGGCTTCGGCGCCGCCAATTTGGGTGGCGACCAGGAAGGTCTGCACCGGCACCTTGCGCGTGATTGCAGCGGTCAACGGGCTGGAACCGAGGTAACCGATCTGCACGTCACCCGAGGCGATGGCGGCGATGATATCGGCGCCATTGTCGAATTTGCGCCAGTCGATCCTGGCGTTGATGGCTTTTTCATAGGCGCCGTCGGCCTGGGCGACTTTGGCCGGGTCTACGGTGGTCTGGTACGCGACGGTCACATCCGCCGCCTGGGCAAACAGGCTGGCACCGGCCAGGGACAACGCCGCCAGCAAGCGCAGTGGAATAGGCAGTTTCAAAGGGAAGCTCCTCGATCAGGCGGCCAGGGAGGCGGCGTGTGAGGAGACTAAATGATCTAAGAATCCGAAAATAAATAACATTTTCGCATTAGCTTATGAGGAGAAGGGTTGCAGCGATTCCTGAGCCTGATGCAGGGCAAATGTGGGAGGGGGCTTGCCCCCGATGGCGGTGGTTCAGTCACTGATTGAGTGGCAGACACACTGCTATCGGGGGGCAAGCCCCCTCCCACATAAGGTTTAGTTGCTGATGGCCAGAATGCTCGCCTGGTACGACCCGACAAACACATCGAAATCGCCCACTTCGTTCTGCTCAAGCTCGGCCTGCTGCGCCAGCGACTTACGCGCCAGTTCTTCAAAGCGCGCTTGTTCCTCGGCCGGCAGCGGTTCCTTGCGGAAGAACTCGGCATGCAGCTCGCTCTGATGCAGCGAGAACTGCGCGAAACTTTCCTTGCGCTCGGCCATCGCTTCCAGCACCTGGGCCGAAGGCGTCAGTGACGGGTCGTTGACCTTGGCCAACTGAGCGTCCAGCGCCTGGCTGTGTTCAGTGATGCCATGGCTCTCATCGAGCAGGGCGGCCAGAGGCGCAATCTGCTCCAGCAGCTCGGTGGCCCACTCCTTCATGTCCACCGCCTGGCCCTGACGCTGCAATTGCAGGCCCGGACGGCGACCTTCCTTGACCACGCTGAGGAAGTTGGATGTGGCGTTGCCGCACTCGTTATTGGCGAACAGCGGGCTGTCGTTCAGCGCGCAAAACAGCAGGAAGGCATCGAGAAAGCGCGACTCCGGCAGATCGATGCCCATCGGCAGGAACGGGTTGATGTCCAGGCAGCGCACTTCGATGTACTGGATGCCGCGCGCCATCAGCGCCTGGATCGGCCGCTCGCCGGTATAGGTCACGCGCTTGGGACGGATGTTGGAGTAGTACTCGTTTTCGATCTGCAGGATATTGGTGTTGAGCTGCACCCACTCACCGTCCTTGTGCGTGCCGACTTCGACATAGGGCGCGTAGGGCGTTGCCACCGCTTCGCGCAGGCTGTCGGTGTAGCTGGCCAAGTCGTTGTAGCACGGCGTGAGGCCGGCCTGGGCGTTGCTCTGGTAACCCAGGTCGCTCATGCGCAGGCTCGTGGCGTACGGCAGGTACAGGGTATCGGCGTCGAGCACTTCAAGCTGGTGCGAACGACCGCGCAGGAAGCCTGCGTCCAGGGCCGGCGAGGCGCCAAACAGGTACATCAACAGCCAGCTGTAGCGGCGGAAGTTGCGAATCAGCGCGATGTAGGCGGTGGATTGATAGTCGCGGTCGGTGCCGACAAAGCCTTCGGCGTCCTTGAGCAACGGCCACAGCTGTTCCGGCAGCGAAAAGTTGTAATGGATGCCGGCGATGCACTGCATGGTCTTGCCATAACGCAGGGCCAGACCCTTGCGGTAAACGTACTTGAGCTGTCCGATATTGGAGGTGCCGTAGTAGGCAATCGGAATATCTTCCTCGGCCGGCAACGGGCACGGCATCGAGGGGCTCCACAGGTATTCGCTGCCCAGTTTGGTGTAGGCAAAGCGATGGATCTTGTCCAGGCTGCTCAGGGTATCGGCCGGGTCGGGCAGTGCGGGAGTGATGAACTCCAGCAGCGATTCCGAGTAGTCGGTAGTGATCTGTTCGTGCGTCAACGCGGCGCCCAGGGCTTCCGGATGCGGCGTTTGGGCCAGGCGACCCTCACTGGTGACGCGCAGGCATTCACGCTCGATGCCATGCAGGCAGTGCTCTAGCAGGGAGAGGTGTTCGCGCTTGCCGAGCATGGCCAGGCGGCGGTTGAGAAGTTCGCTCAAGTTGGATTCCTTCACGCGTCAGTCGCCCCAATATGGGGGTGGTCAAGACGGTCTACAAGGGTGAAGTTGAAACTGGCGTGATCGCCTGGTTCTGAGTCGATAGGACCCGCTCTGAATGTGCCTACTTCACTCCATGAATTGGGCTACAGCGCAGCGAGAAAATTCCGACGCTGTTGTCACAGCGCCGAAATTAACTCAAATCATGTGCAGGGAGCTATAGGACAGCGAACGTGCCCTGTGCTTTTGCGACAAGTCTTTCGTCCTGGTACACCTCGGCTTCGACCACCAGGGTGCGCCGGCCGGCGTGGATCACCCGGCTGGTGCACAGCACGTCACCGTCTTCAACGGCGCGGATATAGTTGATCTTGCATTCGATGGTCGCGCTCTGCTGATCGAACCCATGGGCGCTGGAGCATGCCAGTCCCATGGTGATGTCCACCAGGCTGAAAATCGCCCCGCCGTGCAACTTGCCCCCGCGATTGCGCAACTGCGGCGCCAGGCTCAGGGCCACCTCGGCAACGCCTTCCTCCAGGCGTTGCAGGCGGCAGCCGATCAGTTCGCTGAACGCGCTCTGGGTCAAACCGGCCGGAATATCCATCAACGCTTCTTCAGTTGCTTGGCGTTGGCGAACAGCGAGGCCATGGCGTTGTTGCTCGGTGCGGCTGTCGCGGTGTCCTTGCGCGGCGCAGTGTTCTGCGACGGGCGCGGTGCCGAGCCAGGGCGCGCGCCACGGGCGCCGTCGATTTTCTCGCCGGGGGTGTCGCTCATGCGCATTGACAGGCCAACGCGTTTGCGTGGGATATCGACTTCCATCACCTTGACCTTGACCACGTCACCGGCCTTCACCGCTTCGCGCGGGTCCTTGATGAACTTCTCCGAAAGTGCGGAGATATGCACCAAGCCGTCCTGATGCACGCCGATGTCCACGAACGCGCCGAAGTTGGTCACGTTGGTCACCACGCCTTCGAGGATCATGCCCGGTTGCAGGTCCTTGAGGTCTTCGACACCCTCCTGGAACTCGGCGGTCTTGAATTCGGGGCGCGGGTCGCGGCCGGGTTTTTCCAGCTCTTGCAGGATGTCGGTAATGGTCGGCACACCGAAGGTTTCGTCGGTGTACTTTTTCGGGTCCAGGCGCTTGAGAAACGCGGCATCGCCGATCAGCGAGCGGATGTCGCGATCGGTTTGGGCGGCAATTCGCTGTACCAGCGGATAGGCTTCCGGGTGAACCGCCGAGGCGTCCAGCGGGTTATCACCGTTCATTACGCGTAGGAAACCTGCGGCTTGCTCGAAAGTTTTTTCGCCCAGACGTGGGACTTTTTTCAGTGCCGCGCGGGTTTTGAAGGCGCCGTTCTCGTCGCGGTGATTGACGATATTCTGCGCGAGGGTTGCGTTCAGGCCGGAGATACGTGCAAGCAGCGCCACGGAGGCGGTGTTCACGTCCACACCCACGGCGTTCACACAGTCTTCCACGACCGCGTCCAGTCCACGCGCGAGCTTGAGCTGCGACACGTCGTGCTGGTATTGGCCGACGCCGATGGATTTGGGATCGATCTTCACCAGCTCGGCCAGCGGGTCCTGCAGGCGACGGGCAATGGACACGGCGCCGCGGATGGACACGTCAAGGTCCGGGAACTCCTTGGACGCCAACTCCGAGGCCGAGTACACCGAAGCTCCCGCCTCGGAGACCATGACCTTGGTCATTTTCATCGCCGGGTACTTTTTGATCAGCTCGGCGGCCAGCTTATCGGTTTCGCGGCTGGCGGTACCGTTGCCGATGGCGATCAGGTCCACGGCGTGCTTGGCGCACAGCGCGGCCAGGACGGCCAGGGTCTGGTCCCACTTATTGTGCGGTACGTGCGGGTACACGGTGGCGTGATCCAGCAGCTTGCCGGTGGCGTCGACCACCGCAACCTTGCAGCCGGTGCGCAGGCCCGGGTCCAGGCCCAGGGTGGCGCGTGGGCCGGCCGGTGCGGCCAGCAGCAGGTCATGCAGGTTGTGGGCGAATACGTTGATCGCCTCGGTTTCGGCGCCTTCACGCAGCTCGCCGAGCAGGTCGGTTTCCAGGTGGGTGTAAAGCTTGACCTTCCAGGTCCAGCGCACGACTTCACCGAGCCACTTGTCCGCAGGACGATTCTGATTCTGAATGCCGAATTGTTGACCGATCATGCCTTCGCACGGGTGCATGGTGCCCGGCAGCTCGTCGCCGACTTTCAGCGCGGAGCTGAGAATGCCCTCGTTGCGGCCACGGAAGATCGCCAGGGCGCGGTGGGACGGCATGCTTTTGAGCGGTTCGTCGTGTTCGAAGTAATCGCGGAACTTGGCGCCTTCTTCCTCTTTGCCGGCGATGACGCGGGCGCTGAGAATGGCTTCCTGTTTCAGGTAGGTGCGCAGCTTTTCCAGCAGGCTGGCGTTTTCCGCGAAGCGCTCCATCAGGATGTACTTGGCGCCGTCGAGGGCGGCCTTGACATCGGCGACGCCTTTTTGCGCGTCGATAAAGCGTGCGGCTTCGGTTTCGGGCGTCAGCGACGGGTCGTTGAACAGGCCGTCGGCCAAGTCGCCAAGGCCGGCTTCCAGGGCGATCTGGCCCTTTGTACGACGTTTCTGTTTGTACGGCAGGTAAAGGTCTTCGAGGCGGGTCTTGGTATCGGCCAGCTTGATGTCGCGTTCCAGCTGCGGGGTCAACTTGCCCTGTTCCTCGATGCTGGCGAGGATGCTGATACGCCGCTCGTCGAGTTCTCTCAGGTAGCGCAGGCGCTCTTCCAGGTGCCGCAGTTGGGTGTCGTCAAGGCTGCCGGTCACCTCTTTTCGGTAACGGGCGATGAAAGGTACCGTGGAGCCCTCGTCCAGTAGCGCGACGGCCGCTTCGACCTGCTGTGGGCGTACACCGAGTTCCTCGGCGATGCGGCTGTTGATGCTGTCCATAAAACCACCTGAAATTCTGAAAAGCCGCTCGCAGGCCCGGAAAACAAGGCCTTGCGAGGCTGGTTGAGCGGCCCGACCGGCGCCGCTGCCTGGGTCAAGAGGCAGCCTATTGACCCTCGAAATCGAAAAAACACGAGAAGCGCGTAAAAAAAAGCCCGGCAGTAAACGGTAACGATCTGACGTTGCCCTGCACGAAAGCGCCGCATTATAACCAGCGTTCCGCCCTTGAGGGCTACTGGGCCGGTAGTTGCAGGACGCGGCTTGGCTGGTAGTAGAGGAAAAATCTGCTAACAATGCACACGGTGCGTATAACGGCAGCTAGGCCATAATGCGCGCCGAGATAAGAGGAGCATCTAATGAGCAGCACTGCACAAACTGCTGAAGGCGAAAAAATTCTCATCGTTGACGACGATCCGGGGCTGAGCAGCCTGCTGGAGCGCTTTTTCAACTCCAAGGGCTACCGGGCGCGCGCGGTGCCGAACACCGAGCAGATGGACCGCCTGTTGGGGCGCGAAGTATTCAATCTGGTCGTGCTCGACCTGATGTTGCCTGGCGAAGACGGCCTGACCGCCTGCAAGCGTCTGCGTGGCGTGAACAACCAGATCCCGATCATCATGCTCACTGCCAAGGGCGATGAGCTGAGTCGCATCAGGGGCCTCGAACTGGGCGCCGACGACTACCTGGCCAAGCCGTTCAACCCTGACGAGCTGATGGCGCGGGTCAAGGCCGTATTGCGTCGCCAGGCACCGCCGGTACCGGGTGCGCCGGGCAGCGAAGACGAAAGCGTGACCTTCGGCGACTACGAGTTGTCCCTGGCGACCCGCGAGCTCAAGCGTGGCGACGAAGTGCACATGCTCACCACCGGCGAATTCGCGGTGCTCAAGGCCCTGGTGATGAACGCTCGCCAGCCGCTGACCCGCGACAAGCTGATGAACCTGGCCCGTGGCCGCGAATGGGACGCCCTGGAGCGCTCCATCGACGTGCAGATCTCCCGACTGCGCCGGATGATCGAGCCGGACCCTTCCAAGCCGCGGTATATCCAGACGGTGTGGGGTGTGGGTTATGTGTTTGTGCCGGATGGCACCGCAACCAAGTGACCGATGATTTGCAGGGACGGGCATCCGGCGTTTGATTCCATGAGGATCGACGGGGTGTCCGGTGTCTGCAATTCTGCGAGCGCCGCTCGTTCCTGCAAGGTGTCTAGCTGTCTCCTATGAAAACCCCGCTGTGGTTCCCGCAAAGTTTCTTTTCCCGCACCCTTTGGCTGGTGCTCATCGTCGTTCTGTTTTCCAAGGCACTCACACTGGTTTATCTGTTGATGAACGAGGACGTGCTGGTGGATCGGCAGTACAGCCATGGCGTCGCCTTGACGCTGCGTGCCTACTGGGCCGTAGACCCCGAGAACCGTGAAAAGGTAGCCAAGGCTTCATCACTGATCCGGGTCGATGGTGCCGGCGTGCCCGAGGGCGAGCAGCACTGGCCCTACAGTGAGATCTACCAGCGACAGATGCAGGCGGAACTGGGCGACGACACCGAGGTGCGGCTGCGCATGCATGTTTCGCCTGCGCTCTGGGTGAAGGCGCCCAGTCTGGGCGATGCCTGGATCAAGGTCCCGCTGTATCCGCATCCGCTGCGCGGGCAAAAAATCTGGAACGTGTTGGGCTGGTTTCTCGCCATCGGCCTGCTTTCAACCGCGTCCGCATGGATCTTTGTGCGCCAGCTCAATCAACCGCTCAAGCGCCTGGTATTTGCCGCTCGCCAACTGGGTCAGGGGCGTAGCGTGCGCCTGCCGGTCAGCGACACCCCCAGTGAAATGACCGAGGTGTACGGCGCGTTCAACCAGATGGCGGAAGACGTCGAACAGGCCGGACGCGAGCGTGAGCTGATGCTGGCGGGGGTCTCCCATGATTTGCGCACGCCGTTGACGCGCCTGCGCTTGTCCCTGGAGTTAATGGGTAGCCATACCGACCTCACCGATGACATGGTGCGTGACATCGAGGATATGGACGCGATTCTTGACCAGTTCCTGGCGTTCATCCGCGATGGGCGTGATGAGGTCGTGGAGGAGGTTGACCTTACCGATCTGGTGCGTGAAGTGGTCGCGCCCTACAACCAGAGCGGTGAGCAGGTGCGCATGCGCCTGGAGCCGATTCAGCCGTTTGCCTTGCGCAGGGTGTCGATGAAGCGCCTGTTGAACAACCTGATCGGCAACGCCCTGCATCATGCCGGTTCGGATGTGGAGGTGGCGGCATACGTGTCGGGTGACAGCGCGGCGCCCTATGTCGTGCTGAGCGTGATGGATCGCGGCACGGGGATCGACCCGGCTGAACTGGAAGCCATCTTCAACCCGTTCACCCGTGGCGACCGCGCCCGAGGCGGCAAGGGGACCGGTTTGGGGTTGGCGATTGTGCGGCGGATTGCTTCGATGCATGGCGGCAATGTTGAATTGCGCAACCGTGAAGGGGGTGGGCTGGAAGCCCGAGTGCGCTTGCCGCTTGGGTTGATGTTGCCCAGAGACGCAGTCTGACAAACAACATTGATCAAAATGTGGGAGGGGGCTTGCCCCCGATTGCGGATTGTCAGTCACCGATGTGCGGACTGACACACCGTTATCGGGGGCAAGCCCCCTCCCACATTTGGTTTGATGTTGTGTCAGGGCAGAGCTTTTAGCCCTTGCCCTTGGTCCGAGTCATGTTCGGCCCGCCATTTTTTTCCAGATGCTGAATGATGATCCCCGCCACATCCTTGCCGGTGGTGGTCTCGATCCCTTCCAGGCCCGGCGATGAGTTCACCTCCATGACCAGTGGGCCGTGGTTGGAGCGCAGGATATCCACACCTGCCACGGCCAACCCCATGACCTTGGCCGCACGCAATGCGGTCATGCGTTCCTCCGGGGTAATCTTGATCAGGCTGGCGCTGCCACCACGGTGCAGGTTGGAACGGAATTCGCCCGGCTTGGCCTGGCGTTTCATGGCGGCAATCACCTTGTCGCCGACCACGAAGCAGCGGATATCCGCACCGCCGGCTTCCTTGATGTACTCCTGCACCATGATGTTCTGCTTGAGGCCCATGAACGCCTCGATCACCGACTCCGCTGCCGTTGCCGTTTCGCACAACACCACGCCGATGCCCTGGGTGCCCTCAAGCACCTTGATCACCAGGGGCGCGCCGTTGACCATTTCGATCAGGTCAGGGATGTCATCCGGGGAATGGGCGAAGCCGGTCACCGGCAGGCCGATACCTCGGCGCGACAGCAGTTGCAGCGAGCGCAGCTTGTCCCGCGAACGTGCGATGGCCACGGACTCGTTGAGCGGAAAAACGCCCATCATTTCAAACTGGCGCAGCACTGCGCAGCCATAGAAGGTCACCGAGGCGCCGATGCGTGGGATCACCGCATCAAAGCCTTCCAGCGGTTTGCCACGGTAGTGGATCTGCGGCTTGTGGCTGGCAATGTTCATATAGGCCCGCAACGTGTCGATCACCACCATTTCATGGCCACGTTCGGTGCCGGCCTCGACCAGGCGGCGGGTGGAATACAGACGCGGGTTTCGCGACAGCACAGCAATCTTCATGCGGCACCTGGGGCAGAGATAGTGGAGACCGGGAACACCGGCTTGTCTTGTACGTATTTTACGGCCGGGCTGACGACCAACTGGCCGTCAATCAGCGCCTTGGAGCCCAGCAGCAGGCGATAACGCATGGCCTTGCGGCAGGCCAGGGTGAATTCCACTCGCCACACCCGATCGCCCAGCGCCAGGGTGGTGCTGATCACGTAGCGCACCTGCGCATGGCCGTTGGAACTCTTGATGGTTTTCATCGTTACCAGGGGCGCTTCGCAGCGCCGGTGACGCAGTTGCACCACGCTGCCCAGGTGCGCGGTAAAGCGCACCCACTTCTCGCCGTCGCGTTCGAACGGCTCGATCTCGGTGGCGTGCAGGCTTGAGGTGCTGGCACCGGTGTCGATCTTGGCGCGCAGGCCTGCCACTCCCAGGTCGGGAAGGGCCACCCACTCACGCAGACCCACAACGGTCAAATGGTCAAATGTCTTCAAATGGGGGTACCGTCATTTTGTCCAGGCTTGAGGAGCAACCTTGGCCAGGGCATTGAATGCGGGCCTGGCGAACCAGTAGCCTTGCATCAGAAATATTCCACAGTCGGAGAGGAAATCCCGCTCACCGGCACTTTCGATGCCTTCGGCGATGACAGTAACCCCCAACTGCTCACAGATTGTGACAATCCCCCGGACGATCACCTGGCGGACACGGTCCTGGTCGACATCGCGAATCAGCGCCATGTCGAGCTTGATCAGGTCAGGTTGGAAATCGGCCAGCAGATTCAGCCCCGAATAGCCCGCGCCGAAATCATCGATGGCGGTTTTGAAGCCGAATTGGCGGTATTCACGCAGAATATTCGTCAAATGGCGATAGTTATCTACATGCTCGCTTTCCAGGGTCTCGAAAATCAGGCGGTCCAGCGGGAAATTGTGCTCGCGGGCGGCGTCGAGGGTGCTGCGGATGCACAGTTCGGGACGGTAGACCGCATTGGGCATGAAGTTAATGGAAAGATAGGTTTGCATGCCCAAGGTAGCGGCGCCGGCAATTGCCTGGGTGCGGCAGCGCTGGTCGAAGCGGTAGCGATTGGCTTCGTTGACATGTGCCAGCACCGATAACGCGCCTTCACCCTGTGTGCCGCGCACCAAGGCTTCATGGGCAAATATCGAACGGTCACGCAGGTCTACGATAGGCTGGTAGGCGAAAGCAAAATCGAACCCCAGCGGCTCGCTTTGCTGGCAACCCACGCACCGCTGGTTGGGCGAGGTGAGTGAAAGGGGAAAGTCGGTCACGGCGTATCCTCGCGAAAACAGGGTGCTACCTGGCGTATCTTAGGTGAGCCTTGGGGTTTATGCGTCGAAGGGTTTCAACGGTAAGGTTGCGACATTTTTCAGAGCGAGGAATTCAAGTGGCTCAAAAGCAGGAAGAGGAAGAAAAGGTCCGTTTGGACAAGTGGCTGTGGGCCGCGCGTTTCTACAAGACCCGTGCCCTGGCCAAGGCCGCCATCGAGAGCGGCAAGGTGCACCATCGCGGCGAGCGCTGCAAGCCGGGGAAGGAACCGCGCGTCGGCGATGAGTTTCAGATTCGTACAGGGTTTGATGAAAAGACTGTCGTGGTGCAAGCGCTCTCCAGCGTGCGCCGGGGTGCGCCTGAAGCACAGGCGTTGTACGCGGAAACCGAAGCCAGTATCGCCAAGCGGGAAAATGCCGCAGCCATGCGCAAGGCGGGGGCCTCAGGCCTGACCACCGACGGCAAGCCGAGCAAGAAGCAGCGTCGCGACCTGTTCAAGTTTCGCGGCAGCGGCAATGATGATTGATTGCACAATCTCCACGCCGCAGGAGATCAAAAATGTGGGAGGGGGCTTGCCCCCGATGGCGGTGAATCAGTCAACTTATATGTAGCTGACCTGCCGCTATCGGGGGCAAGCCTCCTCCCACAGTTAGCTCGCGTCGTTAAGGGATTGTGCGCATGACGCTCAAGCGCCCGATCACCGGCAGTTTGCCAAGCACCCCGAACACCGGCGCGGTTACTCGTAACAGGAACCCCGACACCTTCGCCGCAAACGGCGTGTAATACCCCCAGCCCAGGGCCAACAGCGCCAGCAATACCCCGCCGATATAATCGTCCTGTCCCCAATGCGCGCCCGCTACGAGCCGCGGCATCATGAACAACAGCGCCAGGCCCCAGATCACCAGCACCTGGCCGATGCGCTTGGCGAACACGCTCATGAACATCGCCCAGATCAACAACACCGAAGCATGATCGCCGGGGAAGCTCTGGCTCGAGCGGTCTTTCAATTCCCAGGTTTTCTCAAGCCCGGGGAAAAAATCGCTCATCTGAATCGCGCCGTCGATCACCATTGACGGGCTGCTGTGCTGCCAACCCATGTGCGCCGCGAGCTTGGAAAACAGCATGCGGATAAACAGCAACAGCAGCAGAATACCAAGGAAGCCAAAGAACGCCTGGCGCACCTGCATAACCTTGAACACCCAGTCGCCGCGAATCAGCAGTGCCAGCAGAATCACCCCGACGATTGCATCGAAGGGCCGCAGGCTCGCCACGGCCCACACGTGCAGCCAGGTCGAGTTGCTGGCCAGCGGGCCATTGAGCAGGTGAAACAGCCACTCGTCGAAAATCACACACAGCATCTGGCCCGTGGGCCACAGCCAGAAACACAGCAGCCCGATAGCGACTAGATTGCAAAGAGCCCATCGCCGGAGGTTCCAGTTCGCTTGGAACAAACCCGGATTGTTCATAAACTGTCCCTCATCGCTCTTTAGCTCCTTGTTTCAGGAGAAATCGCACCAATGTGGTGCTAAAGCGTTTAATTTTATAAACGTTGTAATCATTTTGTCATCACTTCAGATACCCAAACCTATGACTGATCTACCGGATACCGACTTCACCCAACGCTTTATCTTTGACGAGAACGACGCCCGCGGCGAGCTGGTCTCGTTGGAGCTCAGCTATGCCGAAGTCCTTGCCAAACACGCGTATCCGGAGCCGGTCGCGCAATTGCTCGGTGAGTTGATGGCGGCGGCTGCGCTGCTGGTGGGCACGATGAAATTCGATGGCTTGCTGATCCTGCAGGCGCGTTCCGAAGGTCCGATCCCGATGTTGATGATCGAGTGTTCCAGCGAGCGCGAAATCCGTGGCCTGGCCCGCTATGACGTCGACCGGATTACCCCGGATGCCACGTTCTCCGAGCTGATGGCCGATGGCGTGCTGGCCATCACCGTTGACCCCACCGAGGGCCAGCGCTACCAGGGCATCGTTGATCTGGACGGCGAGACCCTGTCGGACTGCTTTACCAACTATTTCGTCATGTCCCAGCAGGTCGGCACCAAGTTCTGGCTCAATGCCAACGGCAAGCGCGCTCGCGGCCTGTTGTTGCAGCAATTGCCGGCTGACCGTATCAAGGACGAGGATGAGCGCACCGATAGCTGGCGCAAGCTGACCGCCCTGGCCGGCACCCTGACTGCTGAAGAATTGCTGGGCCTGGACAACGAGACCATCCTGCACCGCCTGTACCACGAAGAAGCGGTGCGCCTGTTCGACGAACAGTCCCTGCGCTTCAATTGCAGCTGCTCGCGCGAGCGTTCAGCCAATGCCCTGGTCAGCCTTGGCCTGGAAGATGCGCAAAATCTGGTGGTGGAACACGGTGGTCATATCGAGATCGACTGCCAGTTCTGTAATGAGCGTTATCTGTTCGATGCCGCCGATGTCGCTCAATTATTCGCCGGCGCAGGCAGCGACACCCCTTCCGACACCCGTCACTAAAACGTTTAAGCACAGGTAAATCACCTGCCAAATGCCGGATTAGAGGCGTTCTGACGGGAGGGCCCTACTCTTTTTGGGCTTTTCTGGCATAATCCGGCCCACTTTTTTCGCGGTAGTAGTGCGCAACTTTCTACTACAAAACGTTTGGAGCACTCGGCCACAGGCCGACGGGGAACCTCATGACGCAAGCCAATAACGCCGTATACACCGATCTGAGTGTTGACGATCTGGTCAAAGAAGCCCTGCAGCGCGGTGAAGGCGTGCTTGCCGATACTGGCGCGCTGGTCGTAGAAACGGGTCACCGCACTGGCCGTTCGCCGGTCGACCGCTTCATCGTTGAAGAGCCTACTACCCAGGACGCAATCGCCTGGGGCCCGATCAACCGCAAGTTCCCGGCCGACAAGTTCGATGCCCTGTGGAACCGCGTAGAAGCCTTCAACAACGCGCAGGAACACTTTGTTTCCCACGTTCACGTAGGGGCTTCCGAAGATCACTACCTGGCCGTGAAAATGACCACCCAGACTGCCTGGCAGAACCTGTTCGGTCGTTGCCTGTTCATCAACCCGGCCCGGTACAACCCGGCCGGTCGTGACGAGTGGCAAGTGCTCAACGTGGCCAACTTCGAGTGCGTGCCAGAGCGTGACGGCACCAACTCCGACGGTTGCGTGATCCTCAATTTTGCCCAGAAAAAAGTGCTGATCGCCGGCATGCGTTACGCCGGTGAAATGAAGAAAGCCATGTTCTCGGTGCAGAACTTCCTGCTGCCGGCCTCCGACGTGTTGCCGATGCACTGCGCCGCCAACATCGGCGAAGCAGGCGACGTGACCCTGTTCTTCGGCCTGTCGGGTACCGGTAAAACCACCCTGTCCGCCGACGAAAGCCGCTACCTGATCGGTGACGACGAACACGGTTGGGGCGAAGGCGTGGTGTTCAACATCGAAGGCGGTTGCTATGCCAAGTGCATCGACCTGTCCGAGAAGAACGAGCCGGTTATCTGGAAGGCCATCAAGCACGGCGCCGTGCTGGAAAACGTCGTTATCGACGAAGCCGGGCATGCTGACTACACCAATGTCAGCCTGACCCAGAACAGCCGCGCCGCCTACCCGCTGGAGCACGTTGCCAAGCGTTCCGAGAAGAACCTGGGCGGCGAGCCCAACGCGGTGATCTTCCTGACCTGCGACCTGACCGGTGTACTGCCGCCCGTGTCGATCCTCAGCGAAGAACAAGCGGCCTACCACTTCCTGTCCGGCTACACCGCACTGGTGGGCTCGACCGAAATGGGTTCGGGCAGCGGCATCAAGTCGACCTTCTCCACCTGCTTCGGCGCACCGTTCTTCCCACGCCCGGCCGGTGAATACGCTGAGCTGTTGATCAAGCGCATCCGTGGCTTCGGCTCCAAGGTCTACCTGGTCAACACCGGCTGGACCGGCGGCGGCTACGGTGTCGGCAAACGCTTCAACATCCCGACCACTCGCGGCGTCATCGCAGCGATCCAGAGCGGCGCGTTGATCGGTGCCGAGACTGAGCACCTCGACACCATCAACCTCGACGTGCCATTGGCCGTACCGGGCGTTGAGACCGGCCTGTTGAACCCACGCAACACCTGGGCTGACCAGGCGGCCTACGATGAAGCAGCGAAGGCGCTGGCCGGGTTGTTCGTCGAGAACTTCAAGAAGTTTGAAGTGAGCGATGCAATCAAGGCTGCTGGGCCTAAGTTGTAAGGTTCGTAAGTTGTGAAAAAGCCGCCCCTCGTGGGCGGCTTTTTTGTGCGCGACAGGTTGTATCCCACTCGCCGGATTTGCGCAGATCCCATGTGGGAGGGGGCTTGCCCCCGATTGCGGTGTAACAGTCAAAAGTTGATCACCTGACACACTGCTATCGGGGGCAAGCCCCCTCCCACACTTGATTCTCGGTGTACTTCAGGTCAGCCCAGGTTTTCCAGCGTTTGCGTATTCCAGCTGTGGGTCTTGATCGCGAGGTAGAGCATGTTGATCGTCAGCGGCACTTTTTCGCCACGGCCCTTGGCCCGACGTTTGAGAAATACATCAAACACCGGCGGGTTGAAGTAACGATAAGTGTCGAAGTCGCCCAGGTCGAGCGCGAATTCCTGCTCCAGCGCTTCCATCAGCTGCTTGGCCTCACTGCCATCACAGCCCAGGTCGAAGTTGAGTGAGGTTTGCAGGCGAATGGTCTTGTGTTTCGGCAGACCGATTTCTTCATGCAGCAATTGCAGGAGCTGCTGCATGACGGGGTCTTCGGGGAAGTCGAGGGCGAGGTTCATGGTGGGGGCACGCAGGAGTGGGTGAGGCGGCTGGTTGCGGTGGAAGCGGTATTTGTTTCGGGTGATGAAGAGTGCCAAGCCTATCAGGAATATAAAGACAGGTAGGAGGGGTATTCTGAGAATCACCGCTACGTAGGGTAGTAGGAACGTCAAAATCAGGCCTGTTGCGAGACATATGACTGCGAAGCGTCTTCTGAGCATTGGGTCTGTGATTTGGTAGTGCAGAACCCAATAGATAACGAGAAAAGACGCAGATTGAAGGTAAAGGGCCATGTTACTAAGACTCGTCCGAGTAGACATGCATTGAGAGTGTTGAGCGCTGAGGCCCTATGCCTCCTCTCACACTGGCATCCAAACCGATGATGATGTCTCCAGCGTGGTATCGGCGAAGCTTGCCGGAAATCGTATTGCCAACGAAGCCTGCAGTTACGTTTGAAATGACAAGCCCCGGTGCTTTCACCGCTCCGGAGATTATTTGTTTGATGAGCACGTTTTGGTCGTTTAGCCGATCCGCCTGATTTCGTCTCAAAGGATAGGAAATCGCGACCTTCATCTCGCATGGCAAATCTCTGGCCAGCATTTTTTCGTACAGCCTGCGTATCTGATCGCGCAATTGCCGCGCCGCCGTTTTTGCTTCAGGCAGGCATAGGTTGTCTAAAGAATGCCGATTGTCAGGTAAAACAGTAAAGCGAGTCACTATGAAGATGACCCCATAGTGCCCGATGTATTGAGTCCTTTCGATATTCACAGGTTTCTGCCCAAAAAGTTGAGAGGGCGCTATTTTCAGTCAGCTGCGGGTAACTTCTGTAGAGGGTTGAGCGGGTCTTTGCAGCAGTTTGGGAAAGGGATGGCGCAACGTTTGGCGGTTTCCTACAGCGGACTTCGGCATTTATGGCTTGGCAATGATTTAACAGTCGAAGCCGCTCAATTGTAGGAGCGAGCTTGTTCGCGAAAAACTCAAGGACGCCGGGTTTTTTCTGATTTACCGCGTCATCGTTGACGATTTTCGCGAGCAAGCTCGCTCCTACATAGCGCGTTGCTTAGATTTGCGTCTGTTCAGGTTGCAGTTGTACGTGTTGCGCGGCTTCCAGCAAATCACAGCCGTCCTGAACCAGCAGGTACAAGGCGTTGATGATGTGTGAAATGTCTTTGAGGTCGGCGTGCTCGAAGGTCAGGCAGGAGAAGGTTTCGAGCAGGTCCGTAGCTGCGCGGATACGTTGGTGGGCGGCGGACTGGATGTCTTCGGCTTTGGCTTCGGTGTCGATGACAAGGGGATGCGTGTCGGTGAAGTTTGTGCGAAGAGGGCGATAGCGATTTTCAGACGGATTTATAACGTTCATTGAATTCGATCTCTGTGTAGTTAGAAGACCGCCATCATCGTGACCAAACGATGGGTGGCGGACTGTGTCCAGGTTGGTCAACCGGCAGGGATCACCCGGTACGCCCGAAGGCGTCCCAAACACAGCCGCCATGAAGCGTGTGGGCACGGAAGTGCCTACGACATCTGAGGGTGCGTATGCGATCTCTGTAACCGGGTGACCAAACCCGGTCGCTGATTTTGCAGCGAGGGGCGAACTATAGGTGGGTGTGGTGTGATGGTGCAATACAGGCAAAAGGCTGTTTTAGCGTGGCCTACTGATACACCGCTCAAAAATCGCCTCCAGCCCCCGATAATCACACGCCACCGCATCGATATTCGCCGGTATCCATGCCGTATGTTTCACCAGCCACCAGTTCACCGAAAATCCGGCATTCACGATGATTTGTTCAAACAGAATCCGTTGCGCCCGGCCATTGCCTTCGCGGAAAGGGTGGATGACGTTGAGGTCGCCGTAGGCCTCGGCAATCCGCTTTACCAGTTCGGCTTGGCTTACGCCAACGAACCAGTTCGCTTCCTCCATATGCCGAATGATCTTCGCCGCTTCCGGCGGGATGCGTTCCGGGGTGCAGAACAGCGTGTCGCCTTTCTGGATATTGACGCTGCGCAGTTCGCCGGCCCAATCGTAGATATCGCCAAACAGGGTGCGGTGGATGTGTTGCAGACGGTCAAGGTCGTAGGGCGGCGGGAAAAGAGGGAGGTTGCCTATGGCAATTTCGGATAGTTCCCGCTCGGCCTGGTGCAGGCTGGTTTCGTCGAGCAAATCGAGGCGGTTGCGCAGGACGCTGCTACCGGGGTAGCAGTACGGATCCTGGCCCACCCCGTATTTGTCGAGCATCAGCGTTGGGTGCTGCGGTACTTGGCAAGGACGGCTTCGCGGGTCGGCAGCGGTTTGTCGACGTCGGCCGGTTGGGTGTCGAATCCTTCCAGGCGCAGGCTGGCCAGGTAGTTGGAACGGCGGATCTTGTGGTAATGATCCTGTTTTTGCTCAAACGTCAGTTCGCTCATTGCAGCGTACTCCTGGTTAGCAAGGCTTTGATTGTAGCGCAATGCATCAATGCACAGACAGGTTAAAAAACCACCAACAACCCTAACATGGGCGCGCGGGCAAGCCTCCTCCCTACATCTGGTTCTGCCGCTTCCTGCTATTCCCACGGAAAAATCCCACTTCGGCCCTGGGCCATCCCTCACCCTGTGTATCATCCTGTCTCTTTTTTCCATGCGACCTTTCTCGATTCGCTGAACTTCATGGGCTACGTTTTCAAGCCATGTTCAACGGTCAATGGAGTGACAGACTATGCACGACACCCTCCAGCAGGTCTTCGGTTATCCGCAGTTTCGTCCGGGCCAGGAAGAAGCAGTCAGCGCCGTACTGGCCGGTCGTTCGGCGGCGGCGATTTTCCCGACCGGGTCTGGCAAGTCGCTGTGTTATCAACTTTCAGCCGTGCTGCTGCCGCACCTCACGCTGGTGGTGTCGCCGCTGTTGGCGTTGATGCAGGACCAGTTGGGTTTCCTCAAGCGCCACGGCATTTCAGCCGGCAGTATCGATTCGGCCCAAAGCCGCGAAGACGCCAATGACGTGATGGCGCGCGCGCGCTCCGGTGAGCTGAAAATCCTGATGATTTCCGTGGAGCGCTTGAAGAACGAGCGCTTTCGAAACTTCCTGCAAAGTGTGCAGATCTCGCTGCTGGTGGTGGACGAGGCGCACTGTATTTCCGAGTGGGGCCATAACTTTCGCCCGGACTACCTGAAACTGCCGGACTATCAGCGTCAGTTCAATATCCCGCAAGCATTGCTGCTGACGGCTACGGCGACGCCCAAGGTGATTGCCGACATGCAGGCGAAGTTCGCCATTGCTGCGGACGATGTCGTCACCACCGGCTTCTACCGGCCCAACCTCAACTTGCTGGTGGAGCCGGTGAGCGGCGCGGACAAGCGCCGTCGCCTTGTGCAATGGATGAGCGAGCGGGCCGACCAGCCCAGCATCGTCTACGTCACCCTGCAGAAAACCGCCGAGCAGATTGCCGAGCACCTGAACCGCAACGGCATCCAGGCCGAGGCGTATCACGCCGGGTTGCCCCACGATAAACGCGAGGGCATCCAGCAGCGTTTCATGGGCGGGCGCTCCAATTGCATCGTCGCCACCATCGCGTTTGGCATGGGCATCGACAAAAGTGACATCCGTAACGTGGTGCACTTCGACCTGCCAAAATCCATCGAGAACTACAGCCAGGAAATCGGCCGCGCCGGTCGTGATGGCCGGCCCTCCGACTGCCTGGTGCTGGCCAACCGCGACAGCCTCAATGTGCTGGAGAACTTCGTGTACGGCGATACGCCGGAGCAGGAGGGTATCCGTCGGGTGCTGGAAGAATTGCAGGCCGCACGTGGCGAGGGCCAGTGGGAGTTTTTGCTGAAGTCGTTGTCGGACCACAGCAATATTCGCGAGCTGCCGTTGAAGACCCTGCTGGTGCAGTTGGAGCTCAAGGGCGTGATCGCGCCGCGCTACGCGTTTTATGCCGAATACCGTTTCAAGTACCTGATCGAGCCCGAGGCCTTGCTCGCACGTTTCTCCGGCGAGCGGCAGCAATTTGTCGCGGCGATCATCCAGGTGTGCAAACGCGCAAAAACCTGGGCAACGGTGGATTTCGACGCGCTGTATCAGCAGCACAATGCCGAGCGCAGCCGGGTGGTGAAGGCGCTGGATTACTTCCAGGAGCAGGGCCTGATCGAGCTGGAAAGCAAGCAGATGACCGAGGTCTACAGCCTGCTCAACACCGATTTCGATGCGCAGGTGTTGAGCACCGAGTTATACACAGGCTTCAAGCGCCATGAGACGACGGAGGTGGCGCGGATTCACGCCATGCTCGATCTATTCGCCACCGAGCGCTGCCTTGGGCAACGCCTTGCGCTGTATTTTGGCGATGAAAACGCACCGCAGCGTTGCGGGCACTGCTCGGTGTGCCACGGACATGTCGCGCACTTGCCGGCGCCGCCGAGCCTGCCGCCGCTTGTGGATAAAAACTTCATGGGGCTGTGCGGTGATTTTATCCACAGGCATCATGAGCACACCGGCCAGTTACCGGGTGCGGAACGGCTTACGCGCTTTCTGGGCGGAATCAGCGTGCCGTTGTTCACCAAGTTGAAGGCGCGGGGCATTCCCTGTTTCGCCGCACTGGAGGACTACCCCTACGCCGATGTACGCGAGTGGGCCGAAGCCCATTTGAACGAGTTGTAAACCCACTTTCACCCGAGGTGCCCATGCCTGACTCAGTGCCACAACGTGCCGACTACCCCCACTTTCAGCCGATCATCACGCGCTGGCACGATAACGATGTGTATGGCCATGTGAACAATGTGACCTACTACAGCTTCTTCGACACGGCAGTGAATACCTACCTGATCGAACAGGGCGGTTTGGATATTCATGACGGTGAAGTGGTTGGGTTTGTGGTGAGTTCGGCGTGTGATTATTTTGCGTCGATCGCTTTTCCCGAGCGCATCGAAATCGGCTTGCGGGTGGGCAAGTTGGGCAACAGTTCGGTGCAGTATGAGTTGGCGGTGTTCAAGGCCGGCGAGGAGGAGGCCTGTGCGGCGGGGCGCTTTGTGCATGTGTTTGTCGATAGAGCGTCGAACCAGCCGGTGGCGATTGCGGGGCTGTTGCGCGAGGCGTTGCAGCGGTTGGTAGGCTGACCAAATGTGGGAGGGGGCAAGCTTCCTCCCACATGGGATTTTCGTCAGGCCTTAGTCATCATAGCGATGATGGCGCTTGTGCTTGTTCTTGCGGTGCCCATAGGCATGACCTCGGCCTGGGTGATCATCGCGATAGTAGCGACGGTCGTCACGGCCACGATAACGGCGG
>NZ_CVTN01000055.1:14876-31704 GCF_900004915.1 Pseudomonas sp. 31 R 17 | reverse complement strand
ATCCCATCCCGAACTCAGCAGTGAAACGATGCATCGCCGATGGTAGTGTGGGGTTTCCCCATGTGAGAGTAGGTCATCGTCAAGATTAAATTCCGAAACCCCAATTGCGAAAGCAGTTGGGGTTTTGTTTTGGGCGCTCGAAAAGCCTGCGCATCGAACAGGCTTACCCTCTCTGGATCGCTCTATTCAGGGCTTTTATCGCAGATATCCAAACACCAGTCGAACCTTGCACATGATCCAGGTTCACAGGTGGTGCGCTGTATATTTATCTGCCCGCTATGTACCTTGCAGCCACGCAGTCAGCGTCTGAGCTTAAGCAAAATAATCCCTGGAAAAGGCTAATGCCGCCTGTCCGGACCCGACCAACGCGGACTATCATGCGATAGCCCTGTCCCCTCACTGCAAGGAGCCGCTCGGAACGCCGATGCGCCAGATCTGGAAATCTTTTCGAGCCCTTTATTTCGCCTCCTTGATGATGCTGATCGGCTCCGGCCTGCTCAGTACCTATTTAGCCTTGCGACTGGCGGCTGACCATGTCGACAGCCTGTGGGTGGGTGCGTTGATGGCGGCCAACTACTTTGGCCTGGTGCTGGGCGGCAAGATCGGACACCGCTTGATCGCTCGTGTCGGGCATATACGCGCCTACGCGACCTGCGCCGGAATCGTCGGCGCGGCTGTGCTGGGTCACGGTTTGATCGATTGGCTGCCTGCCTGGATCGTCCTGCGGGTGATCGTGGGCCTGGGGATGATGTGCCAGTACATGGTCATTGAAAGCTGGCTCAATGAGCAGGCGGAGGCCAAGCAGCGTGGCGTAGTGTTCAGCGGCTATATGATCGCTTCCTACCTCGGTCTGGTACTGGGCCAGCTGATACTGGTCATGCATCCCCATCTGGGGCTTGAACTGCTGATGCTGGTGGCGCTGTGCTTTGCCCTGTGCCTGGTGCCGGTGGCCATGACCCGACGTATTCACCCCGCCCCGCTGCATCCGGCGCCGATGGAGCCGCGTTTCTTTATCAAGCGCGTGCCACAGTCCCTCAGCACGGTGCTGGGGGCCGGACTGATCGTCGGCTCGTTCTATGGCCTGGCGCCGCTCTATGCCTCCCAGCAGGGGTTGACGACCGAGCAAGTCGGTTTGTTCATGGGCTCCTGCATTTTTGCGGGACTTCTCGTGCAGTGGCCGCTGGGCTGGTTGTCCGACCGCTATGACCGCGCGCTGCTGATCCGCTGCTTTGCCTTGTGCCTGGCAGTGGCGGCATTGCCCTTGGCGATCATGACTCAGGTTCCGTTGGAAGTGCTGTTCGTGGCGGGCTTCTTTTGTTCACTTGTGCAGTTTTGTCTGTACCCGTTGGCCGTGGCTTTTTCCAATGACCACGTAGAAGGTGATCGCCGGGTCTCGCTGACGGCCATGTTGCTGGTGACCTACGGCGTGGGTGCCAGTATCGGCCCGCTTCTGGCAGGTGTGGTGATGAAGCTGTTCGGCAGCCAGATGCTTTACGCGTTTTTCAGCCTCTGCGCGCTGATCCTGGTATGGCGCATACGGCCGAAGGCGGTGACCAACTTGCATCAGGTAGACGATGCGCCGCTGCATCACGTGGCGATGCCTGACAGTATGTCCAGCTCGCCGTTGGTGGCAGCCCTTGACCCGCGGGTAGATGAACAGGTGGTGCAGGAGCAGATGCAGGCCACTGTTCCTGAACCAGACCCGGAACCTGCCGTCGACGAGCCGGCTGTCGAGGTAGCGCCTGAGTCGACAGACTCGGAAGACCATCCCCACGACTTGAGCAGGGCGCGCCCCTGAACGAAAAACGGGCAGACCCTATCAGGATCTGCCCGTTTTCACTTCAGCGTTCTAGGCTTAAAAGTCGTCGTCCTTGTCGAAGCGTCGAGCTTCACGCTGCAGCTGATACACAAAGCGTTCTACCTGGCGCTGCACCAAACCGCTCATGTTATGAAAGCGCACGCCGGCAAACGTGGTGTTGATCCTGTCTTCGAAATGCAGGTAACGCAACTCGACGGCGGTAGTCATGTTGCCGAATGGCAGCGCGGCGATGAAGCGGTCGTAGACCTGCCCCAGTTGCAGGCGTTCGGCGATGTCGCCTTCAAAGCGCAATTTGCATCCAGTGGCGGAAATGTCCAGCAACTTGCCGTTGACCGGAGCCTTGAGCTTTTCGCCGCCCAATTCGATATTGACCAATTGCGCCAATTTCAGTGCCGCGCGAAATGCATTGCGACGCTGATGATAGACCACCTCACCGGGCATGCTGCCACTGTAGATACGGTGACCATCCTTCTCGCTGATGCTCAGTGTGCCGTTACTCTCCCAGGCGACCCGGACGCCGTCATGAAAACCCTCGACGCGGAAGGGTTCGCCATTTTCGAGGTGACGTTCACCGTCACGCGGAATCATTTCGTCCAGCACCAGCGTCTTGCTGTCCCGGTCGATGTCCACAAGGTAGCTTTGGAAGCGTTGGCTGCGTTCATGGAAAGTGATGATCAATGGATCATGGCTTTCCTGGAGCATCCGCAGCGTGCTGGCGATTTCCAAAGGTGTGGTAAGAACCTTTGGTGGCTGCGGTGCATCTTCCGCATTAAGGGCGTTGAACACGGTTGTTCCATCTCCAGGAAAGTACGACTACACGCAAGAACCGGCATTTTGCCAGTATGTAGCGCACCTTGGATAGGCCGCGCTTTGAACCGCTGTCAGGCTTGGCTGCGGGTGCTTGGCTTGACCAGGCGTGAAGTGGACCCCTGGGCGTTATACAGGGCCGGGGGCTCGCCGCCGTGAAGAATACGTAACTGATTGGCCGTGGTGGCTTGCTGTAGCTGAATCGACTGGCCGTTGAGCAGGTTGGCTTCCTGGCACTGAGTGAGCAGGTGATTGAGCGCTTTGCTTTGCGTCAGCAACTGATCGCCGACCGAGGAATGGCTTGCCAACTGTGCCAGGCCGTCGTGATCGGCGGGCAGGCCCAGGCTGTTGAGGATTTCGCTGCGCTTCTTGCCGTGCTGTTCGAGCAGCACAATCAGCGATTGTTTGCGCGCGAGTATTTCTTCGAGCAAAGGCATATCCCGGCCATACAGGGCCAGGGACTCTTCTTTTAGCAGCTCGAGCAGTTGTTGCGTCGGCGCCAGATCATCAATGATCAGTTGAAGCAAATGTTCGTCGTGGTGCATGGCTGGCCTTGGGTTTTAAGCGTCCAGAAGCCCAGCGCAGGCCTTTGCCTAGCGCTCGGCTTCGAAGTTAAGCAGCTTGCTGGCTACACGGTTGCTGTCGACTGTGTAACTGCCATCGGCGATGGCCTGTTTCAACTCGGCCACGCGGGCTTTATTGACAACCGGTTGATCGCGCAGCGAGTCAGTGACCTTCTGCAACTGCTGAGCCTCATTACTCAGGTGTACCGACTCCCCACTCTGGCTCGCACTCGCCTGCTCTGCCTTGGCCGGCAGGGGCTGGGACTTGGCTTCCACGTTTTCCTTGCCGGCAGTACGCGTAGTGCCTGACGTCGTCGGGGTGTTATTTAAACGGCTGAAATCAATGACCATGATCAAAAAACCTCTGGGTATTTGGACGCTTGCCATGTTTTCGGCAATACCCGGACAAACTTTAGGCGCGAATGACAATAAATCTCCGCACGGAGCACTCTATGCACAGTGTAGGAAAACCTGGCGCCCCGTACCAGTCATCTACAACGCCACCTCGACTTGGCCCGGAGCTGTCACTCGCGCCTTGATCACGCGGTTGGAGTTGAGGTTCTTGACGCGAATCTGTTCGCTCATGCCACCGTTGGACAGCGCTTCCCCCGGCATTTTTACGTTCAACCCGCCGCTGCTGGCGGAAATCACGACCTGGTCACCTTTACGAATGACTTCAGCCTGCTCCAGGTGAACCAGGGTAATCACCTGATCGGTGACCACTGGTCGGGTGAGCCGCTGCCCGATCGCCTGGTCCAGGGACGTCAGGTAACCCTGGTTGATCAGGCTGATATCCCGTTCGCGCAGCGCAACATCGTCATCGCCAATGATGCCGGTGCGCTTCAACGGCCGTGCCACTACGACGACGTCGCGGAACAATTTGACTTGAGCCGGTACAAACACCGTCCAGGGTGAGGCGCCTTCACAGCGTACTTTTACGGTGACACGACCAATGGGCTGGGCCGGGCTTTCCAGGGTGGCTGTCAATTCCTTGTCACACATCGGCATGCGCAGGCGCGGGTCCAACTGTTTGACCTGGATCTCATAGCGCCCCGGTGTCTGGGTGGTCTCCAGATAATCTTCTACAGTGTATTCAAGAAAGCCCTGGGTGACGCCGATAAGGAGATCAGGCAGGGTGACGTTGTCGGCGCGAGCGGTGACGCCCACGCCCCAGACAAGCAGCGCCATCGCGGCGCAGAGCAATCTGCGATACTTTGGGCGGCAAGCGCGTCGGGAAACTGTCGTTTTAATATCCATAGCCAACCAAATAGCAAAGCTCGTGCCGTTTAGTGTTGGGTACGCATCGTACCTCTGGGATTTAGGAGTCTGGGCATGGCAGGTGTAATGGATTCAGTAAACCAGCGCACACAGCTGGTAGGGCAGAATCGCCTGGAGTTGTTGCTTTTTCGCCTGGACGGCAAGCAGCTGTACGGGATCAACGTGTTTAAAGTGCGCGAAGTGCTGCAGTGTCCCAAGCTGACGATCATGCCCAAGTCCAGTCCGGTGGTGTGTGGCGTTGCCAATATACGTGGCGCGACCATCCCCATTCTTGACTTGGCAATGGCCACCGGGTCCTCTGGTTTGCAGGACCGCGAGAGCCCGTTCGTGATCATTACCGAGTACAACACCAAGACCCAGGGGTTTCTGGTGCGCTCGGTGGAACGTATCGTCAACATGAACTGGGAAGAGATTCATCCGCCGCCCAAGGGCACCGGGCGCGATCATTACCTCACGGCGGTGACGCGGGTGGATAACCAGTTGGTGGAAATCATCGACGTGGAGAAAATCCTCGCCGAGGTTGCGCCCACCTCGGAAACGATTTCCGTCGGGGTGGTGGATGCCGAGACGGCCCACAAGGCGGTATCCCTGCGCGTGTTGACCGTGGATGACTCCTCTGTCGCGCGCAAGCAGGTCACGCGTTGCCTGCAAACCGTCGGCGTCGAGGTCGTAGCCCTTAATGATGGGCGCCAAGCCCTGGATTACCTGCGCAAGTTGGTGGACGAGGGCAAGAAGCCGGAGGAAGAGTTCCTGATGATGATTTCCGACATTGAAATGCCGGAAATGGACGGATACACCCTCACGGCTGAAATACGCAACGATCCACGCATGCAAAAATTGCACATCATCCTGCATACTTCGTTGTCGGGGGTATTCAATCAGGCCATGGTCAAGAAGGTCGGTGCAGATGACTTCCTGGCCAAATTCCGGCCTGATGACCTCGCATCCCGGGTAGTCGACCGGATCAAGGCAGCAGATCACGGCTAGGGGCATTTCTCCTGGCGGTCACACGATTTAAGAGGCGGTACCATTGTCTACGGGTAATTTGGATTTCGAACAGTTCCGGGTCTTCCTGGAAAAAGCCTGTGGCATATTGCTCGGTGAAAACAAGCAGTACCTGGTATCCAGCCGTCTCAACAAGCTGATGGAACAGCAGGGCATCAAATCCCTGGGTGAGTTGGTCCAGCGTATCCAGGGGCAGCCGCGCAGCGGGCTCAAGGAGATGGTGGTCGATGCCATGACCACCAACGAAACCTTATGGTTTCGCGATACCTACCCCTTTGAGGTGCTCAAGAACAAAGTGCTGCCCGAAGCCATCAAGGCCAGCCCGGGCCAGCGCCTGCGCATCTGGTCGGCGGCATGCTCCTCGGGACAGGAACCTTATTCGATCTCCATGACCATCGACGAGTTCGAGCGGACCAACATGGGCCAGTTGAAAGCCGGCGCGCAAATTGTGGCGACGGACCTGTCCGGCAGCATGCTCACCAACTGCAAGACCGGTGAGTACGACAGCCTGGCCCTGGGCCGAGGCCTGTCCCAAGAACGTTTGCAGCGCTATTTTGACCCGAAGGGGGCAGGGCGCTGGGCGATCAAGGCGCCGATCAAGAACCGCGTCGAGTTCCGCTCGTTCAACTTGCTCGACAGCTACGCCAGCCTGGGCAAGTTCGACATGGTGTTCTGCCGCAACGTGCTGATCTACTTCTCGGCCGAAGTGAAGAAGGACATCCTTTTGCGCATCCATGGCACGCTCAAGCGCGGCGGGTATCTATTCCTTGGCGCGTCGGAAGCCTTGAACGGCTTGCCGGATCACTACCAGATGGTGCAGTGCAGCCCGGGAATCATCTACCAGGCCAAATAATAACGTTTACCCGGTAAAAAATGTGGGAGGGGGCTTGCCCCCGATGGCGGTGGGTCAGTCAGCTATTCATGACATGGCACACTGCTATCGGGGGCAAGCCCCCTCCCACATTTGTTTCGCGGCACTTTCAACGGTAGCGGCAATCCTTCCATTGCCGCTTTACTGGCGCCACGCGGAAAGCACTTGCCGCTTTTCTGGCATTGCCGCCGGCAATTTCTCTGCAAGCCCTTGATATACGGGGCTTGGTCACATTGGCATGCACCTTGCTATAACCCTGCTAACGAACAGCAGGTCAGCCTAAAGGTTTCCGCCATGAGCATCAGCTTCGATAAAGCGCTCGGTATCCACGAAAAAGCCCTGGGCTTCCGCGCCCAGCGTGCCGAAGTCCTGGCCAACAACATCGCCAACGCCGACACCCCGAACTACAAGGCTCGGGACCTGGACTTCTCCGCCGTGCTCGCCGCACAGCAGGACAAAACCAAAAACGGTTCCTTCGCCTTGAACATGACCAACAGTCGTCATATTGAAGCGCAAGGCCTGAGCAGTGGTGACGAGTCGCTGCTGTATCGCACGCCGATGCAGCCGTCGATCGACCAGAACACCGTTGATGCTCAACTGGAACAATCGAACTACGCCGAAAACTCGGTGAACTTCCAGGCCAGCTTCACCCTGCTCAACAGCAAATTCAAAGGGCTGATGTCAGCCCTGCGTGGAGAATAAGCCATGTCCCTGTCCAGTGTTTTCAATATTGCCGGCAGTGGCATGAGCGCGCAGACCACGCGTTTGAACACCGTCGCCAGTAACATCGCCAACGCCGAGACCGTGTCTTCGAGCATTGACCAGACTTACCGCGCCCGTCATCCGGTATTTGCCACCATGTTCCAGGGTGGGCAGGGCGGCGGCAGTGATTCCCTGTTCCAGAACCAGGATGCCGCCGGGCAAGGCGTGCAGGTGCTGGGTGTGGTCGAGGACCAGAGCAACCTCGAAGCGCGTTACGAGCCGAACCATCCGGCAGCGAACGAAAAGGGTTATGTCTACTACCCCAACGTCAACGTGGTCGAGGAGATGGCCGACATGATTTCCGCCAGCCGTTCGTTCCAGACCAACGCGGAAATGATGAACACCGCCAAAACCATGATGCAGAAGGTCCTGACCCTGGGTCAGTGATAAGGGGCGCCGAATAATGGCCATCGTTGATACGTCAAACAACACGGCAGTCCAGGACCTGTTCAACTCCAAGGTCAAGGACGCTTCAAACAACGTAGCGAATGTTTCCAAGGCCGCCACCGGCAACCAGGCGTTGGGCAAGGATGCATTCCTGCAACTGCTGGTCACCCAGCTGAAAAACCAGAACCCGTTGTCGCCACAGGACAACGGTGCCTTCGTGGCCCAGTTGGCCCAGTTCAGCAGCCTGGAAGGCATCAACACCCTGAACGACTCGGTAAACAACATATCGAGCAACTTCAGCTCGTCGCAGGCGCTGCAGGCTTCGTCGCTGGTGGGACGTTCGATCATCACCCAGACCGACAAGGCACTGGTCGATACCAGCAAGAGCATGAACGGTTCGGTGGCGGTAACGGCGGCAACGGGCAACGTCTCGATCAAGATCACCGACAAGGACGGCAACGTGGTGCGCACCCTCGATATGGGCGCCCAGAGCGCGGGTTCGTCGGACTTCATCTGGGATGGCAAAAACGATAAGGGTGAGGTCGCCCCAGCCGGCACTTACACCTTCGCGGCCTCCGCCAAGAGCGACAAGGGCGACGCGGTTGCCCTGGCTACTTCACTGCCGGCAACGGTGACCAGCGTGACGCTGAGCAAGACAGGTGGCGAAATGCTGTTGAACCTTGCAGGCGGCATGGGCAGCGTCAAGCTGTCGCAAATTCAGACTATTGGTACATAGAGCCGGCTAACCACGGCAGAGGGAGAGAAACATGTCTTTTAATATCGGCCTTAGCGGCCTCTATGCGGCCAACAAACAACTGGACGTAACCGGCAACAACATCGCCAACGTGGCGACCACTGGCTTCAAGTCGTCCCGTGCAGAATTCGCGGACATCTACGCGGCGTCCAAACTGGGCACCGGGAAGAACAGCATCGGCAATGGCGTGAACCTGGCGGCGGTGTCGCAGCAATTCACCCAGGGGGACGTGAATGGCAGCGGCGGCATCCTGGACATGGCGATCCAGGGCGGCGGTTTCTTCGTGCAGAAGGGCAGTGACGGTTCGCTGGAATACACCCGCAGCGGTGCGTTCCGTGCCGACAAAGACGGCTACATCACCAACAACAGCGGTACCTCGCGCCTGCAAGGCTACGCGGCGGATGATAACGGCAAAATCAACAAGGGCGGCCTGACCGACCTGCAACTGAACCTGACGAACCTGCCGCCCAAGGCCTCCACCAAAGTGGACTCCGCCAGTAACCTGAACTCCTCGGAGCCGGTGATCGATCAAACGGCCAAGCCATTTGATCCCACCAAGACCGACACCTTTACCACGCAATACAGCACCACCTTGTACGATTCCCAGGGCAACGCTCACCCGATGGTGCAGTACCTGGTGAAAACCGACGGCAACAAGTGGAATGCCTACACCCTGATCGACGGCCGCAACCCTGACGGTTCTTCCCCGACGGGCACCCCATCGACCCCACCTGTGGCATCGACGCTGACCTTCGATGGCGCGGGCAAACTCACCAGTGTGGTGACCGGTGGTGTATCCGATAAGACCCTCACCGTTGCCGGCTGGGTCCCGGGTACGGTGACCAATGGTGTGTGGAAGGCCAACGGTGCGAATGCCAACCCGGGCGGGATTTCGGTCAACATGGCCAACATCACGCAGTACAACTCGGCCACCTACCGTAACCCTCCGGTGACCGATGGCTATGCCACCGGCCAGATCACCGGCCTGAAGATCGACGGCAGCGGTGTATTGTTCGCCACTTTCAGCAACCAGCAGAGCAAGGCTATCGGCCAGATCTCGCTGGCCAGCTTCAACAACGAACAAGGCCTGCAACCCGCCGGCAGCACCACCTGGAAAGAAACCTTCGCGTCGGGCCAACCGGGTTACGACACCCCGCAATCCGGCACCCTGGGCTCGATCGTGGCCAACTCTCTGGAGAACTCCAACGTCAACCTGACCAATGAGTTGGTGGACCTGATCAAGGCCCAGAGCAACTACCAGGCGAACGCCAAGACCATCTCCACCCAGAGCACCATCATGCAGACCATCATTCAAATGACGTGATGCGCCGGCGCTCCACAGGAAGCCCCTCGTAAGAGGGGCTTTTTTGTGCCCGCAGGAAAAGTGCCGGCGACATATAGGGTTACGCGCAGACATGCGCCGCACGGAACGCGGCATGCCCGCCTTGCCACTGATCGGATCATAGCCGAGAGGCTCAGCCATCATAGGGGGCGGGGATATGTGGGGTACGGGTGTTTTCGCAGCCGATAGCATGCGCGCAGGACCGCTACCAGGCAGGGTTGCGGATCAGTCGAAACCGGTAGCGCCTGACGCCGACAAGGCAACGGTTAAAACCCTGCTTAACCAACTGTTTGAGGCGCAGCAGTCGGGCAAGGCGCAGACGGTTCAGGACACGCGCGACAAGTTGAATGCGCTGCGTGAGAAGTTGGGGGACGAGACATTCAAGGCGATTCTCGAGCAGCTCAAGAAAGACGCCGATGCGGCTTGGTTGGCGTTCTTGAAGGCTCTGTTTCCGGAGCTGTTTGCAGATGAGTCTGTTCCACCGCCTTCTCCAGCACCGCCGACCCCCTCACCACCGTCATATCGCGGGTTCCAAGGCAGAGAAGTCGATCCGAGTAATTACGGCACTGCGGAGTCCATGAGTGACAAGCCGTTTACCGAGGGCGCGTTTCACGCTGACTACAGGCCGGACAAAAGCAACCCAGGTAAGAAACCCGGTATGGGCAAGGAGCCCGGCAATATCTGGAGTGGTTTTTGTCAGGGGCCGGATGGCAACTGCGTTACGGTCTCAGCGATTAAAGCCGCAATGATGAAATTTGGTCAAAAACCCACCGATATTTTCAAGGATGTGAAAATGGCCGGTGATGGTTATGAAGTGCAGATGCGTGATGGGTTTCAGCTGTATTTGAGCAGAGGCGAATTGCAGATGGCGGCACGGCAAGCACGGTTCAGGGGCGATGATCCGGCCATGATGACGGACGCCAATTTCCTGTATGCCGCCAGCGCCAAGCGCGCTCAAATGGAAAATAATGACGGCCGCGCGCGGGCGAGTTTTTTTACGGCCACGCAAACTTTGAACGACGGTGAGTGGAGCACTGAAGCGCTCGACCGGCTTGGACTCAAAGGTCTTTACAGGTCTTCTTCAAGTGCGGAATTGGCAGGCGGTGGAGTGTTGGGCGTTGTCGATGACGGAGAGCACTCAATGGCCGTAATCGGCGGCCGTCTTGAGTTGTGGGGCAAGCGTGCCGGAAGGCCTGATCAGCCAAATGCTTTCGCTCTTATCTAGCGTAATAACGAAAAAACCGACCGCCTTAGACAATTCCAAGGCGGTCGGTTTTTTAATTCCTGTAACTCAGGCGTTGCTCAGCTTATTGGCAAGCTTCGCAATCCGGCTCATCAATCGCACACGCCTTAGGCACAGGCGCCGGGCCGGCTGGCGCGGCCAATACCGAGTCATCACCATGGTTGCCGCTGGAAACAGCGTTCAGCTTGCCGGTGTTGATGGTCGACTTCTCGGTGCTGGTCGCGGCCAGGGCACGGAGGTAGTAAGTGGTTTTCAGGCCACGGTACCAAGCCATGCGGTAGGTCACGTCGAGCTTCTTGCCCGAAGCACCGGCGATGTAGAGGTTCAGGGACTGCGCCTGGTCGATCCACTTCTGACGACGGCTGGCGGCGTCAACGATCCACTTGGTGTCCACTTCGAACGCGGTTGCGTAGAGCTCTTTGAGTTCCTGCGGGATGCGCTCGATCTGTTGCACGGAACCGTCGTAGTACTTCAGGTCGTTGATCATCACCGAGTCCCACAGGCCACGGGCTTTCAGGTCGCGGACCAGGTACGGGTTGATCACGGTGAACTCGCCCGACAGGTTCGATTTCACATACAGGTTCTGGTAGGTCGGTTCGATCGACTGCGACACGCCAGTGATGTTGGCGATGGTTGCGGTCGGTGCGATAGCCATGATGTTGGAGTTACGAATGCCTTTCTGCACACGGGCACGTACCGGCGCCCAGTCCAGGGATTCGTTCAGGTCAACGTCGATGTACTTCTGGCCACGCTGCTCGATCAGGATCTGTTGCGAGTCCAGCGGCAGGATGCCCTTGGACCACAACGAACCCTGGAACGTCTCATAGGCGCCGCGCTCGTCGGCCAGGTCGCAGGAAGCCTGGATCGCGTAGTAGCTGACCGCTTCCATGGACTTGTCGGCGAACTCGACGGCAGCATCGGAACCGTAAGGAATGTGCTGCAGGTACAGGGCGTCCTGGAAGCCCATGATGCCCAGTCCGACCGGACGGTGCTTGAAGTTGGAGTTCTGCGCCTGTGGCACCGAGTAGTAGTTGATGTCGATCACGTTATCGAGCATGCGTACGGCGGTGTTGACGGTGCGTGCAAGCTTCACGGTGTCCAGCTTGCCGTTGACGATATGGTTCGGCAGGTTGATCGAGCCCAGGTTGCAGACGGCGATCTCGTCCTTGTTGGTGTTCAAGGTGATCTCGGTGCACAGGTTCGAGCTGTGGACCACGCCCACGTGCTGCTGCGGGCTGCGCAGGTTGCACGGGTCCTTGAAGGTCAGCCATGGGTGGCCGGTTTCGAACAGCATCGACAGCATCTTGCGCCACAGGTCTTTGGCCTGGATGGTCTTGAACAGCTTGATTTTGCCAGGGTACTGGGCCAGGGCTTCGTAGTACTCGTAACGCTCTTCGAAGGCCTTGCCGGTCAGGTCGTGCAGGTCCGGTACTTCGGACGGCGAGAACAGGGTCCACTGGCCGTCATCGAAGACTCGCTTCATAAACAGGTCAGGGATCCAGTTGGCGGTGTTCATGTCGTGGGTACGACGACGATCATCACCGGTGTTCTTGCGCAGCTCGATGAACTCTTCAATGTCCATGTGCCAGGTTTCCAGGTAGGCACATACAGCGCCTTTGCGCTTGCCGCCCTGGTTCACGGCAACGGCGGTGTCGTTTACCACTTTCAGGAACGGCACGACGCCCTGGGATTTACCATTGGTGCCCTTGATGTACGAACCCAGTGCACGCACCGGGGTCCAGTCATTGCCCAGGCCGCCGGCGAATTTGGACAACATGGCGTTGTCGTGGATCGCGTGGTAGATGCCCGACAGGTCATCCGGCACGGTGGTCAGGTAGCAGCTCGACAGCTGTGGACGCAGGGTGCCGGCGTTGAACAGGGTCGGGGTCGACGACATGTAGTCAAAGGACGACAACAGGTTGTAGAACTCGATCGCACGGTCTTCCTTGTGCTTCTCTTCGATCGCCAGGCCCATGGCCACGCGCATGAAGAACACTTGCGGCAGTTCGAAGCGGATCCCGTCCTTGTGGATGAAATAACGGTCGTACAGGGTTTGCAGGCCCAGGTAGGTGAACTGCTGGTCGCGCTCGTGGTTGATCGCCTTGCCGAGTTTTTCCAGGTCGAAGGTGGCCAGGATCGGGTTGAGCAATTCGAATTCGATACCCTTGGCGATGTAGGCCGGCAGGGCCTTGGCGTACAGGTCGGCCATCTCGTGGTGGGTGGCGCTGTCGGCGACACCGAGGAAGCCCAGGCCTTCGGCGCGCAGGGTGTCCATCAGCAGGCGCGCGGTCACGAACGAGTAGTTCGGTTCGCGTTCAACCAGGGTACGGGCGGTCATCACCAGGGCGGTGTTGACGTCGGTCAGGGCCACGCCGTCGTACAGGTTTTTCAGGGTTTCGCGCTGGATCAGGTCACCGTCGACTTCTTCCAGGCCTTCGCAGGCCTCGGTGATGATGGTGTTCAGGCGGCCCAGGTCCAGTGGCGCAAAGCTGCCATCGGCCAGGGTGATGCGGATCGACGGGTGCGCTTGCACGGCGTCGGCGGATGGCGCGTGTACGGCACGTTCCTTGGCGCGCGAATCGCGGTAGATCACGTAGTCACGGGCAACTTTCTGCTCGCCGGCACGCATCAGGGCCAGTTCGACCTGGTCCTGGATTTCTTCGATGTGGATGGTGCCGCCCGATGGCATGCGACGCTTGAAGGTCGCGGTGACCTGCTCGGTCAGGCGGGCAACGGTGTCGTGGATGCGCGACGAAGCAGCAGCGGTGCCGCCTTCAACTGCAAGAAACGCTTTGGTGATGGCGACGGTTATCTTGTCATCGGTGTAAGGAACGACAGTGCCGTTACGCTTGATCACGCGCAATTGGCCAGGTGCGGTGGCGGACAGATCCATATTCGAATCGGCGGCCTGCGGCACGGAGCCCTGCGGGTTCTCGCGAGTTGTGTCGGTTTGCATGGGGGGTTGTCTCCACGTTCTATATTTGATTGCGAGTGCCAGGCTTTCCTGCAACACCCGTACCGTTTTCCATGTCTTTGGATGAAAAACAGCTGCCATCCGCGTGAGCGGTTTGGTCTACTGAAAATCGGTTGGTTCCACGCTGCGCCAGCAATAAAACGCTTGAATTTCGAGCCGCTTATGTGGTTGGACGCTTTCCGCCAAAACCCTACATGTAGGGTCTCTTGAAGTGCCGAGGTACAAGATAATGCGTTTTACAGGTGTTAGCAACGCACTAACCTGTGGATAACACTGTGAGTAAAATGTGTAAGAAAGGTTGAAGGGGCGTGTAGGCCGCATTACTGCTGGATTGCGCCGTTTGTCATTAAATGTTTCGAGCGTAAAACAAGTTGGCGATTTTCGAAGGGCGCGAACCCTACCACAAAAAAACGCCATGACCGAATGGATTTCCCGGCTTGTGCTTATGGGTTGGCCCATGGCTACAATCGACCTTCTTTATGCCCTCAACACATGACAAACAGGCTGTGCCTGGATCGCGTCGGCCGGAAGAATTTCCTATAACAATGAGGACACCCCATGGGACAGGATCCCTGGCAGGTATTGATCGTCGAGGATGACGAACGCTTGGCCGAGCTGACCCGCGAATACCTGGAGAGCAACGGCCTGCGCGTGTCGGTGGAGAACGACGGTGCCCTGGCGGCGGCGCGCATTATCGCCGAGCAGCCTGACCTGGTGATCCTCGACCTGATGCTGCCCGGCGAAGACGGCCTGAGCATCTGCCGCAAGGTGCGCGGGGGCTATGACGGCGTCATCCTGATGCTCACTGCGCGCACCGACGACATGGACCAGGTGCAGGGCCTGGACATGGGCGCCGATGACTACGTGTGCAAACCCGTGCGTCCGCGCCTGTTGCTGGCGCGTATCCACGCCCTGCTGCGGCGCAGCGAACCGGCGCCGGCGGTTGCGGTGGAGCACCAGCGACGCCTGCAATTCGGCCCGTTGGTGGTGGACAACGCCTTGCGCGAGGCCTGGCTGCACCAGGGCGGCATCGAACTGACCAGTGCCGAGTTCGACCTGCTGTGGTTGTTGGTGGCCAACGCCGGGCGAATTCTGTCGCGCGAAGAAATTTTCATCGCCCTGCGCGGCGTCGGTTACGACGGCCAGGATCGTTCGATTGATGTGCGCATTTCACGTATTCGCCCCAAGATCGGCGATGACCCGATCCACCCGCGCCTGATCAAGACCATCCGCAGCAAAGGCTACCTGTTCGTGCCCGAAGCCGCTGCCGACATGCCGCTGTGAACTCGATCTTCCTGCGCATCTACGGCGGCATGTGCGCCGCGCTGATCCTGGTCGCGCTGCTGGGGGTGCTGGCCCTGCACTTGCTCAACGATGTGCGCAGCGACCAATACCGCGAGCGCCTGGCCCATGGCACGTTCGCGTTGATGGGCGACAATCTGCGGCCCATGAGCGCCATCGAGCGTCAGCGCGCATTGGCGGTGTGGGAGCGATTGCTGGGCATTCCGTTGCAGTTGCGCACCTTCGCCGACGCGCAACTGGACATGAGCCAGCGCAAGCGCCTGCAACGTGGCCAGGTCCTGGTGGAGCAGACGGGGCCCCATGCCGCGCGGGTACTGCGTCTGGTCAGCGAACAGGAGCAATGGGTGCTCACCGGCGAAGTGCAGCAGATCAGCGAGCAATTGGCCCGCGCCACTATCTACCTGCTGGCCGACGAACTGGTGCGGTTTCCGGTGGCCGAGCAACCGCAACGCCTGGCTGACCTCAAGCAGGCCAAGGGCTTTGGTTTCGAGATGCACCTGATGACCCTCGACCAGGCCGATATGGACGACGACCAGCGCCGGCGAGTGGCCGAAGGCGATACGGTGATGGCCCTGGGCAAGGGCGGTGATTCGATCCGTGTGTTTGCCGGCATGGTCGGCACGCCGTGGGTGCTGGAGATCGGCCCGCTGTATCAGATGAACCCGTACCCGGCGCAATGGCTGATCCTGATCGCGCTGATCGGCCTGACCCTGATCGGTCTGATCGTCTACCTGTTGGTGCGCCAGCTCGAGCGCCGCCTCAAGGGCCTGGAGGCGGCGGCCACGCGCATCGCCAAGGGCAACCTGGAGGTTCGCGTACCGGCGCGAGGCGTCGACTCGGTGGGGCGGTTGGCGGCGGCGTTCAACGGCATGGCCGAGCACTTGCAGCAATTGCTGGCGATTCAGCGTGAACTGGTACGCGCAGTGTCCCACGAGCTGCGCACGCCCGTGGCGCGCCTGCGCTTCGGCCTGGAGATGCTGGGCGACGCCACCACCGCCGAGGCCCGGCGCAAATACCTGGAGGGCATGGACGGTGATATCCAGGACCTCGATGGCCTGGTCGATGAGATGCTCACTTATGCGCGCCTGGAACAGGGCGCGCCGGCGTTGGACTTCCAGCGCGTCGACCTCGATGCGTTGCTCGACCAGGTGATCGGCGAATTGTCGCCACTGCGCCCGCAAGTCAGCGTCACCCGCGGGGTTCGCCCTTCATCGGCGCATCACCAGGACGCCTGGGTCGATGCCGAACCCCGCTACCTGCATCGCGCGCTGCAGAACCTGGTCAGCAATGCCATGCGCCACGCCAAGGGCCAGGTGCTGATCAGCTATCAGGTCGGGCAGATGCGGTGCCGTATCGACGTGGAAGACGATGGCCCCGGCATACCGGAAAGTGCCTGGGAACGTGTGTTCACCCCGTTCCTGCGCCTGGACGACAGCCGCACGCGCGCCTCGGGCGGGCACGGCCTGGGCCTGTCGATCGTGCGGCGGATTATCTATTGGCACGGCGGGCGGGCGTTGATCAGCAAAAGCAACAACCTGGGCGGGGCGTGTTTCAGTCTGAGTTGGCCCAGAGAACAGGGAAAACCCTGACACCGCCCATCGGGGCATAGGTATCTACACAACTCAGCAGCGCCCAACCGTAACCACGATGCGAAGCGAGCCGCTCTTGATCTGGCTTTTGATCTTGATCTGAGGCGCCCCGTTAAACCACGCTGGCCGAAC
>NZ_CVTN01000055.1:6847-14822 GCF_900004915.1 Pseudomonas sp. 31 R 17 | reverse complement strand
CGCTTTTCAAAAGTGAGCCGCTGTAAAAGCGGAACCCATAGCAGCCGTTACCGCAGAAACGGATATGTACCCGGTCCAATCCAACATCCTGGTCAGCCCAGACACCGCCATCGGGGGCAAGCCCCCTCCCACATTTGGAATGCATTCCCCTGTGGGAGGGGGCTTGCCCCCGATAGCGGTCTATCAGGCGCCAACCGCCACCAGGCTCAACAATTGCTCCCCGTCCACCCCAAATTGCCCCTCCAATTCCTTGCCATGGCACCACTCACTGGACAGGTCCGTGAGCAACCGCAACCGCACATGCCCGGCCTGCGACCACTCCACCACTTCGGCATGCTCAAAATAAAAGCGCTTGTGCACGAGCGGGTAGAGCGCCTTGAACAGACTCTCCTTGACCGAAAACGTCAGCGTCACCAGCAGGGCGACTTGCTCGCGCGGCAGGCTGGCCATTCGTTGCATTTCATCGGGGGTAAGGATCTCACCCGCCAGGCGTTGCGCCCGTTCCAGCGTCAGCAGGTTCTCCAGGTCCATTCCCAGCCCGCGCCACTGCGCCTTGTGCGCGACGATCGCCGCGGCGTGCCCGGTGCTGTGGGTGATGGAGCCGCTGATGTGCCCTGGCCAGATCGGCGCGCGGTCTTCGCCGATGGCCGGCACGCAGTCGAGGTTATCGAGTCGCCGCAGCGCTTCGCGGGCGCACAGGCGGCCGGCGAGGAATTCTGCCTGGCGCTTGGCCACCGAGCGCTGGATACTCGCCGGCGGCGGCACGGCGCTGCGGTGGAAGTCGCCGGCGTTCAACAAGGCCGGGTCGAATCGCGTGCTCAAAAACACGGTGCCCGGCAAGGGAGCAGGCAGCGGCCAATGGGCATCGAGTGGGGTACAGCAGGCGGGTAGGGGCGTCATGCGCGACATTTTGCCGAGTTGGCGCGTCAGTGCATAGCCCGTAGTGATAGTCCGTCGTGTATGGCCCCGTTGCGGTTCAGGCCGGGTTCAGAGCCCGTTCAGGGGGAGTTCAGGGGCGCTTGCGTAGTGTGGACGCCACAGCCTGAACGCTTAAGAGGTAAGCACCATGACTGCGATCAAGAAACTGTTGTTGGCGTTGACCATGCTCAGTGCCACCGCCGGTGTGCAAGCCAGCGATAGCACGTTTGCCGCTTTTGGCCGAGAGAAAAGCAAAAAAGCCAGCAACCTGATCCATCGTGTCAGCTTCGACGAGGTGAGCGTTCAGGCCGCACCGTGGGGCCGGTCGCTGGTCACCGCGCCTCAACCGGGTTACCGCACCGGTTACGCGCCTCTGTCTGGCCACTACAATGGCATTAAACTGCGCCCGCAAGACCTGCAGGGCCGCTATGATATCCCTCGCTCGGACTGTTGAATTGCCTTGGAGAGCCTTATGAAATTGCTGGTGGTGGAAGATGAGGCGCTGTTGCGTCATCACCTGTTTACCCGCCTGACCGACAGCGGCCACGTGGTCGAGGCCGTGGCCAATGCCGAGGAAGCCCTGTACCAGACCGGCCAATTCAACCATGACCTGGCGATCATCGACCTGGGGCTGCCCGGCATGGGCGGCCTGGACCTGATCCGGCAACTGCGCACCCAGGCCAAGACCTTTCCGATCCTGATCCTGACCGCCCGCGGCAACTGGCAGGACAAAGTCGAAGGCCTGGCTGCCGGTGCCGACGACTACGTGGTCAAACCGTTCCAGTTCGAAGAGCTGGAGGCGCGGATGAACGCCTTGCTGCGCCGCTCCAGCGGTTTCACCCAGTCCACCATCGTCGCCGGGCCCCTGCTGCTGGACCTCAATCGCAAGCAAGCCTCGCTGGACGAACAACCGCTGGCGCTGACCGCCTATGAGTACCGCATCCTCGAATACCTGATGCGCCATCATCAACAGGTGGTGGCCAAGGACCGTTTGATGGAGCAGCTTTACCCCGATGACGACGAGCGTGACCCAAACGTCATCGAAGTGCTGGTCGGCCGCCTGCGCCGCAAGCTGGAAGGGCCGGCCGGGTTCAAGCCGATCGACACCGTGCGCGGCCTGGGCTACCTGTTCAATGAGCGCTGCCGTTGATTCGCTCGCTCCGTGTGCGCCTGATGCTGGCCGCCGCCACCCTGGCGGTGCTGTTCATGCTGGGCTTGTTGCCCGCCATGCAAGGTGCTTTCAGTCTGGCGCTGCAGGATTCGATCGAGCAGCGCCTGGCGTCGGATGTCACCACCCTGATCTCGGCGGCCCGCGTGGAAAATAACCGGCTGCTGATGCCGGCGCAGTTGCCCGATGAGCGTTTCAACCTGACCGACAGCCGTCTGCTCGGCTATATCTACGACCGTGAAGGTCACCTGGTGTGGCGGTCGCGGGCGACCCAGGAAGAAAGGATCAATTACAAGCCGCGCTACGATGGACGCGGCAACGAATTTGCGCGCATTCGTGAGGCCAACGGCCAGGAGTTCTTCGTCTATGACGTCGAGGTGCGGCTGCTGGGCGGCAAAAGCGCGGCGTTCAGCATCGTCGCCCTGCAACCGGTGCGTGAGTATCAACTGACCCTCGAAGGCCTGCGCGAGAATCTCTACCTGGGCTTCGGCGCGGCGTTGCTGGTGCTGTTGACGCTGCTCTGGCTCGGCCTGACCTGGGGCCTGCAGGCCCTGCGGCGCCTGAGTCAGGAACTGGACCAGATCGAAGGCGGCACCCGCGAAAGCCTCAGCGAAGAGCACCCCCGGGAATTGCTGCGCCTCACCGGTTCCCTCAACCGTTTGCTGCACAGCGAGCGTGAGCAGCGGGCGCGCTACCGCGACTCGCTGGATGACCTGGCCCATAGCCTGAAAACCCCACTGGCGGTATTGCAGGGGGTGAGCGAAGACATGGCCCAGCGCCCCGAGGAGCGCAGCCAGGCCTGGGTGCTGCAGTCGCAGATCGAGCGCATGAGCCAGCAGATCGGCTATCAATTGCAGCGCGCCAGCCTGCGCAAGAGCGGCCTGGTGCGCCATCAGGTACGCCTGGAGCCGGTGCTGCAGAGCCTGTGCGACACCCTGGACAAGGTTTACCGGGACAAGCGCGTCACCGTGACCCTCGACCTGCCGGACGCCTGCGACGTGCCCATCGAAAAGGGCGCCCTGCTCGAGATGCTCGGCAACCTGCTGGAAAACGCCTACCGCCTATGCGTGAAGCAGGTACGTATCAGCCTGGTGGAACACCCGGACGGCAGTGAGCTGTGCATCGAAGACGATGGCCCCGGCGTGCCACCGGACCAGCGCGCCCGGATCCTGCAGCGCGGCGAACGGCTTGATCGCCAGCACCCGGGGCAGGGCATCGGGTTGGCGGTGGTCAAGGACATTATCGAGAGCTATCACGCGCGGTTGACCCTGGGCGATTCGGCGCTGGGTGGCGCAGCGTTCAGGATTCACTTTCCGGCCTTGTGAGGGGGCGGGCAAGCTGTCCGCCTTCAACCCTCCTGCGCGCGATACGCCCCCGGCGTCAAGCCGGTCCACTTCTTGAACGCCCGATGAAACGCCGACGGTTCCGAGAACCCCAGCTGTTCTGCAATGTCCTGCAAGGACAAGTCCGCCCGCCCCAAGTGGTAGATGGCGATATCACGGCGTAACTCATCCTTCAATGCCTGAAAGCTGCTGCCTTCTTCACGCAAATGCCGGCGCAGGGTTTGCGGGCTGATATGCAAATGCTGTGCGACCGCTTCCAGGTCCGGCCAGGGCGTGCGGTCGCGGCTGAGCAAGCGGCGCAGTTGGCTGCTCAGGCTGTCGCCTTCATCGGGTCGAGACAACAGGTCGGCGGGGGAGCGCTGTAAAAAGTGCTTGAGGGTGCGTTCATCCTGCAGCAGCGGCAGGTTCAGGTAACGGCTGGGAAACACCAGGCTGCTGTTCGGTGCGGCGAATACCTGGGGGCAAGGAAACAGCAGGTCGTATTCACCGGCGTGGGCCGGCATCGGATAACTGAAGGTGACCTGATGCAGCCGAATACGCTGGCCGATCAACCAACTGCCCAGACGATGCCAGATCACCAGCAGGCATTCACTGAGAAAGTGGTCCGGGTCCCACAGTGGCGAGTCGTCCAGGCTCAAGCGAACGCTGTCGCCTTCGCGTGTCAGCTGCCAGCGCGGGCCGTCGGGGAACAGGCTATAAAATAACAGGCCGCGTTCCAGCGCCTTCTCCAGCGTGCGGCAATGAATCAGCGCATGACACATCATGGCGAAGGTGCCGCGCTTGCTCGACGCCTGGGCGAAACCCAGGTATTCATCATCCAGCGCCAGCCAGAGCATTTGCAGCAAGCGGGTAAATTGCTCCGGAGCGATACGCGCACGTGGTTCGCTCAGTTGTTCGGGGGTGATACCCACCTGCTGCAACAGGCGCGAGTAGTCATAACCGGCCCGACGTGCGCCGCCCAGGGCCGCGCGGGCGAAGTGACTGGCGATAGTGCGTTCACGCATGACAGGGCCTCGTCCATGGAAGGGCCGATGGTAGCCATCACCCGGAGAGGGTCACAAGGCGGATATCCGCCAAATTGTAGGACGAGACGGGGGGAGTCGGCGGAAATCCGCCACCTTGTTACACGCCCGCCGAGCCTCGGCAAGCCGCAAGCCCCGATGTGCAAAGGCTTTCATCGGTTTTAAGCAAAGTGGCATGGCGTTTGCGATAGGGATTACAGCGCAGGATTGTTCCTACAGACCTCGCCAACAACAAATCCCTCCAGTGCAGGAGGGTTCGCAATTCAAGTGTCGTGGGCAATGGCGGATATTTGCCACACGGTGCGATTGAGGAACTTTGCAATGACGACTCGTCAGCCAATCTACAAATCCCTGTATTTCCAGGTGATCGTTGCAATCGTTATCGGTATTTTGCTCGGCCACTTCTACCCGCAGACCGGCGTGGCCCTCAAGCCACTGGGTGACGGCTTTATCAAGCTGATCAAAATGGTCATCGCCCCGATCATCTTCTGCACCGTGGTCAGCGGTATCGCCGGCATGCAAAGCATGAAATCGGTCGGCAAGACCGGCGGCTACGCGCTGCTGTATTTCGAAGTCGTTTCCACCATTGCGTTGCTGATCGGCCTGATCGTGGTCAACGTCGTGCAGCCGGGCGCCGGCATGCACATCGACGTGGCCACCCTGGACGCTTCGAAAGTCGCGGCCTACGTGACCGCCGGTAAAGACCAGAGCATCGTCGGCTTTATCCTCAATGTCATCCCCAACACCATCGTCGGCGCCTTCGCCAACGGCGACATCCTGCAAGTGCTGATGTTCTCGGTGATCTTCGGTTTCGCCCTGCACCGCCTGGGTGCCTACGGCAAGCCGGTGCTGGACTTCATCGATCGTTTCGCCCACGTGATGTTCAACATCATCAACATGATCATGAAGCTGGCGCCCATCGGTGCCCTGGGCGCCATGGCGTTCACCATCGGTGCCTACGGCGTAGGTTCCCTGGTGCAGTTGGGCCAGTTGATGATCTGCTTCTACATCACCTGCGTCCTGTTCGTGGTGGTGGTGCTGGGCGCCATCTGCCGCGCCCACGGTTTCAGCGTATTGAAGCTGATTCGCTACATCCGCGAAGAGCTGCTGATCGTACTGGGTACTTCGTCTTCGGAATCCGCACTGCCGCGCATGCTGATCAAGATGGAGCGTCTGGGCGCGAAGAAATCCGTGGTCGGCCTCGTTATCCCCACCGGCTACTCGTTCAACCTTGACGGTACCTCGATCTACCTGACCATGGCGGCCGTGTTCATCGCCCAGGCGACCGACACCCACATGGACATCACTCACCAGATCACCCTGCTGCTGGTGCTGCTGCTGTCCTCCAAAGGCGCTGCGGGTGTGACGGGCTCGGGCTTTATCGTCCTCGCTGCCACCCTGTCGGCTGTCGGCCACCTGCCGGTTGCCGGCCTGGCGCTGATCCTGGGTATCGACCGCTTCATGTCCGAAGCCCGCGCGTTGACCAACCTGGTGGGTAACGCCGTTGCCACCATCGTTGTGGCCAAGTGGGTCAAGGAACTGGACACCGACAAGCTGCAAAGCGAGCTGGCATCCGGCGGTACCGGTATCTCCGAAACCCGCGAAATCGACGACCTGGGCGTGGCCGAAGGCCCTGCACCTGTGGTCAAGTAAGCTGAAGATGGCGTGAACTAACGCCGACAGCAACACACAAACGCCCCGACTGGTTCGGGGCGTTTGCGTTTCTGGCGCGTCACGGCAGTGGCTTTTGTTTTACAGTAAATGAATCGGTTGAAACGCTTGCGGGAGGTTTTGTGGACAGTGTGGATCTGAATGTCCTGCGCAGCGTGCTGGAGTGGCGCCGCGCCGGGCAACGCGTGATGTTGTACAGCGTGGTGCAGACCTGGGGCAGTGCGCCGCGCCCACCGGGGGCAATGTTGGCCCTGCGCGGCGACGGGGTGGTGATCGGCTCGGTGTCCGGTGGTTGCATCGAGGATGACTTGATCGCGCGCCTGCAGGATGGCCGTTTGCCTGACGATGGTCCGCCCGTGCAGTTGGTCACCTACGGCGTCACCCGCGATGAGGCGGCGCGCTTTGGCCTGCCCTGCGGCGGCACCCTGCGCCTGACCGAAGAGCGGGTGGACGACTGGGAGTGGGTCGCGCAATTGCTGGCACGCTGCGAGGATCATCAAATTGTTGCGCGGGAGCTGGACCTGGCCACCGGCAAAGTGACCCTCAGCGTCGCGAGCAAGACCGATGCAGTGACCTTTGACGGCCAGTGTCTGCGCGCCATCTATGGGCCTCGCTGGCGCCTGCTGTTGATCGGCGCCGGGCAACTGTCGCGCTATGTCGCGGAAATGGCGCGCCTGCTCGACTTTGAAGTGCTGATCTGCGACCCGCGTGACGAGTTCGTCTATGGCTGGGAGGAACAGCACGGCCGCTTCGTGCCGGGCATGCCCGATGAAGCGGTGCTCAATATCCAGACCGACGAACGCACGGCGATTGTCTGTCTGACCCACGATCCACGCCTGGATGACATGGCGTTGCTCACGGCGTTGAATTCCAGTGCGTTCTACATTGGCGCCCTCGGTTCGCGCGTCAACACGCAGAAACGACGGGAAAACCTGGCGGCGTTGGGCTTGTCGGCAGAAGCGATTGCACGGTTGCATGGGCCCATCGGCTTGCACATCGGCAGCCACACGCCGGCGGAAATTGCGCTGTCGCTGATGGCGGAAATCGTCGCGATTAAGAACGGCGTGGCGCCTCTGCAGAAAAAGCCGCTGGCGGCGGTTGCCCAGTGACAGTGACGGCGATAGTGCTGGCGGCGGGGCAGGGCAGTCGCTTCCGTGCCGAAGCCGGGGCTGACCGAGACAAGTTGCTGGCACATTGTATTGGGCTCGATGGTGTGACACGGCCAGTCATCGAGCAGGTGCTGGTGAACCTGCCGGCGACGCTTGTTGAGCGCTGGGTGGTGACTTCACCGGAACGCCTTGAGGTGATTCGGTTGGCTGAGGCGCATGGTTGTAAGGTCCTGCTGCTGGAATCAGCCGGCATGGGCGACAGCATTGCTGCCGCCGTTGCGGCCAGCGCTTGGGCAGAGGGCTGGCTGGTGGTGCTGGGGGATATGCCGTTTATTCGATCCACCAGCATCGAAAGGGTGATCAATGCGCTGCAAGCGGGTGGCATCAGCGTGCCTGTGCACGCGGGGGAATATGGGCATCCCGTGGCCTTTGACCATGCATCGGGCGCAGACTTGATGGCGCTGACGGGGGATCGTGGCGCGAAGCTGCTGTTCGCGCGTGCTTCGGTGAGTGAAGTGGCGCTGGATGATGCCGGTGTTCTCTGGGATGTGGACCTGCCACAACGGTTGAATTTCAGCGCGTATTAAATGGTGGGAGGGAGCTTGCCCCCGATGGCGGCCTCTGGGCCCGACCAGGATGTTGGGTCAGATCGAGTACATATCCGTTTCTGCGGTCACGGCCACTTAGGGTTCCGCCCTGACGGCGGCTCACTTTTGAAAAGCGCAAAAGTAAGCAAAACGCTCT
>NZ_CVTN01000055.1:0-6797 GCF_900004915.1 Pseudomonas sp. 31 R 17 | reverse complement strand
CGTTCGGCCAGCGTGGTTTAACGGGGCGCCTGAGATCAAGATCAAAAGCAGATCAAGATCAAGAGCGACTCGCTTCGCATCGTGGTTACGGTTGCGCGCTACAGCGTTGTGTAGATACCTATGGCCATTGGGGGCAAGCCCCCTCCCACATTTTTGCGATAAAAAAAGCCCCGCCTGATTGCTCAGGCGGGGCTTTTTAATGGCCGATGGAATCAGACGAGGGGTTTAGGCTCGTGCTCTTCTTCCTGGGCCTTGTGCTCTACCGACGCAGCAGCGGCGGCAGCCTCGGCTTCCTTGCGGCGACGACGCACTTCACGTGGGTCGTTCGGGGCACGGCCGTTTTCAGTCAGGGCGCTTGCCGGTGCAGCTTCAACCACCGGAGCAGTGACTTCGGCCACTACCGGCGCTTCAGCCGCGGGTGCAGGCTCAACGACCGGGGCGGGCTCAACCACGGGGGCAGGTTCGACCTCCGGGGTCGGCTCGGCCACTACGACATCAGCAACCGGAGTCGGAGCCTCTTCTACCACGGGGGCAGGAGCGGGCGCTTCAACCGCAGCGGCAGGTTCGGCGGTCCACTGGAAGGCGGTCTGTTCTTCGCGAACTTCACGCACGACCGGGGCAGCTTCTTCGACAGCCGGTGCTTCAACGACGGCTTCAACAACAGCTTCAATCACGGGCTCAGGCTCGACGACCGGGGCGACTTCAACGGCAACCACTTCGGTCACGGGTTGAGCGTCGCGAACCGGTGCCACTTCCACTTCCGGAACCACTGGGGTTTCGATTGGGGTAGTCGCTTCCACCACCGGTGCTTCAACCGCTGGGGTCTCGGCAACGGGCGCTTCTACCGCAGCGGTCTCTTCGACAGCCGCGGTAGCGCGTTCAGCCTGCTCATGGGCCTGGGCTTCAGCAGGTGCGCTGATGGTCGAGCTGGCCACGGCGGCGGTCACGGCCAGGCCGGCAGCCAGGTCGGCACCGGTAGGTTCGGTGTTGGCCGCTTCGGCGTTCTCGCCGGCTTCTTCCGAGCCTTCGATCACGTTGCCGTTGGCATCACGCTGACGCTCACGACGGTTGCTGCGACGACGCTGACCACGGGAGCGGCGGCGTGGGCGATCGCCTTCGGCGTTGTCCTGGCCCTCTTCCTGCAGTTGCTCTTCGCCGGTCAGCACTTCTTCTTCACTGGCGGCAGCGGCCTGTTCGGCGCGTGGTTGACGCTCTTCACGCGGGGCGCGTGGTTGGCGTTCCTCACGTGGCGCGCGCTCTTCACGCGGCTGGCGAGCCGGGCGTTCTTCGGTGGCAGTAGCAGTAGCAGCGGCTGCGGCGACGGCAGGAGTCGCATCCAGAGGCTCGCGCAGTTCACGTACACGCTCTTCACGCTCGCCACGCGGCTTGCGATCTTCACGCGGGGCGCGTGGCGTACGCGCACGTTCTTCGCGTGGGGCGCGTTCTTCACGGGCTACGGCCGGGGTTTCTTCGCGGGCTTCGCGAGGTGCACGCTCTTCACGTGGCGCGCGCTCTTCACGCGGGGCACGTTCTTCGCGCGGCTTGCGCTCTTCGTCACGACGACCGTTGCGGTTGCGGCTCTGCTGACGACCGTTGCGACGCTCTTCGTTACGTGCCGGGCGTTCGGTGGCGGTTTTTTCAACCACAACCGGGGCAGCCGGTTCTTCCTTGGTGGCGAACAGGCTGACCAGCGACTTCACCAGCCCTTTGAACAGGCTTGGCTCAGGCAGGGCGGCCGGTGCAGCCACCGGAGCAGCCGCTTCGGCCGGTACCGGTGCATTGGCGCGGGCCGGTGCGGTTTTCACGGCGGCTTCCTGGCGGACCAGGGTGCGGGTCGCAGCGGCCGGCTGGACTTCTTCCACTTCGGCGGCAGCAGCGGCGATTTCGTAGCTGGACTGGCCGCTGTGGGCTTCCGGGCTGTCATCGCGCAGGCGCTGGACTTCGAAGTGCGGCGTCTCGAGGTGATCGTTCGGCAGGATGACGATACGGGCACGGGTGCGCAGTTCGATCTTGGTGATCGAGTTGCGTTTTTCGTTGAGCAGGAACGCGGCGACCGGAATCGGCACTTGTGCGCGAACTTCGGCAGTGCGGTCTTTCAGGGCTTCTTCTTCGATCAGGCGCAGGATCGCCAGGGACAGCGATTCAACGTCACGGATGATGCCGGTGCCGTTGCAACGCGGGCAGACGATGCCGCTGCTCTCGCCCAGGGATGGACGCAGGCGCTGACGGGACATTTCCAGCAGGCCGAAGCGCGAGATACGGCCCACTTGTACGCGGGCGCGGTCCGCTTCCAGGCATTCGCGGACTTTCTCTTCCACGGCGCGCTGGTTCTTGGCCGGGGTCATGTCGATGAAGTCGATCACGATCAGGCCGCCGATGTCACGCAGGCGCAGCTGGCGGGCGATTTCTTCAGCCGCTTCCAGGTTGGTCTGCAGGGCGGTTTCTTCGATGTCGCTACCCTTCGTGGCGCGCGCCGAGTTGATGTCGATGGACACCAGGGCTTCGGTCGGGTCGATCACGATGGAGCCGCCGGAAGGCAGTTCGACCACACGCTGGAAGGCGGTCTCGATCTGGCTTTCGATCTGGAAACGGTTGAACAGCGGCACGCTGTCTTCGTAGAGCTTGATCTTGCTGGCGTACTGCGGCATGACCTGGCGGATGAAGGTCAGGGCTTCGTCCTGGGCTTCAACGCTGTCGATCAGCACTTCGCCGATGTCCTGGCGCAGGTAATCGCGGATGGCGCGGATGATCACGTTGCTTTCCTGGTAGATCAGGAACGGCGCGGAACGATCCAGCGAAGCTTCTTTGATGGCGGTCCACAGTTGCAGCAGGTAGTCGAGGTCCCACTGCATTTCTTCGCTGCTGCGGCCCAGGCCTGCAGTGCGCACGATCAGGCCCATGTCGGCCGGTGCGATCAGGCCGTTCAGCGCTTCACGCAGTTCATTGCGCTCTTCGCCTTCGATGCGACGGGAGATGCCGCCGGCACGCGGGTTGTTCGGCATCAGCACCAGGTAACGGCCGGCCAGCGAGATGAAGGTGGTCAGGGCGGCGCCCTTGTTGCCACGTTCTTCTTTTTCGACCTGGACAATGACTTCCTGGCCTTCGCTCAGGACGTCCTTGATGTTCACGCGGCCTTCGGGGGCTTTCTTGAAGTATTCGCGGGAGATTTCCTTGAGGGGCAGGAAGCCGTGGCGCTCGGAGCCGAAATCGACAAAGGCAGCCTCAAGGCTTGGTTCGATGCGAGTAATACGGCCTTTATAGATGTTGGCCTTCTTTTGCTCGCGTGCACCGGACTCGATGTCCAGGTCGTAGAGGCGTTGGCCATCTACCAGTGCAACACGCAACTCTTCGGGTTGAGTTGCGTTAATCAGCATTCTTTTCATGTTGTACCGTCGGTTTCCGGGCTGCCGGAAACGGCGTTCGGCACACACGACTTCTCACGGTCGGTGTCAGGTGCGTCAAGAGTGGTTGGCCACTCCAGTGTCCAGCAAAACCTGCCAATTGGGCGGGTATCGCGACGGACGCGTCCTGCTTGTTAGCGGTGGTGACAAAGGCACCACTTCAACAAAAGCTAAGGTCAGGAGGAGGAATCAACCGGCGACTGTGGACGAGATGAAGCGTCTAAATATAAGCCTAGTGCTACACGGTCCGACGGTTGTGCATCTCCACCCTACACGTATCCCTGATAATTCGGGTGCTGCCGCGCGCAGAATCCGCAGCGGGTTGGCATTTACCGTGTTCTCCAAAGGGGAGTCCACGCTCATGGCTAAACAAGACTAGGTGTGGGCGATTGCGCTCTCACTCAGCTCTTAACAGGCGTTGTTTCCGAAGCATTCGCCATGGTCTGGCTCGGGACTGACTGCACTTTGTGAACTGGCCGTAAATATCGGCGCAGGACGCGAGTATTCACTCTGCGTACCGCACTCGCTTCAGGCCTCATGTCACCTGCGCTTGTTACAATCTCAAGCCTTCCAGGGTGGCGAACGCCCCGTAGGACGGCCTCGCGTCCTGATGAATTGCGATGGTCAGGGCCGGCAGTTTGCCGCAAGTCCTCTGTCCAGGCCGCTTTTGGCGGCGTTCGCGACTATAGCAGCAATGATTAAGTGCTTCAATTCCATAAAAAATTGTTATCATCGCCGGCATGACGACTACCGCCCCCCAGACCCCCAGCGTCCAGCTGCTCGAGGTCTCGCCGGAATATGCCGGCCAACGCATCGATAATTTTCTCCTGGCCAGGCTCAAAGGCGTGCCCAAGACCTTGATCTACCGCATCTTGCGTAAAGGCGAAGTGCGGGTGAACAAGGGTCGGATCAAGCCCGAGTACAAGCTGCAGGCGGGCGATATCGTCCGTGTGCCGCCGGTTCGCGTGCCTGAGCGCGACGAGCCCGTGCCACTGGCCCAGGGCCTGCTGCAGCGCCTCGAAGCGTCGATCGTCTTCGAAGATAACAAACTCATCGTGATCAACAAACCCTGCGGCATTGCGGTTCACGGCGGCAGCGGCCTGACGTTCGGCGTGATCGAGGCCTTTCGGCAGTTGCGCCCGGATGCCAAGGAGCTGGAGCTGGTCCATCGCCTGGACCGCGACACCTCCGGCCTGTTGATGATCGCCAAGAAACGCAGCATGTTGCGCCACCTGCACACCGCCCTGCGCGGCGACGGCGTGGACAAGCGCTACATGGCCCTGGTGCGCGGCAACTGGGCCAGCTCGATCAAGAGCGTGCGGGCGCCGTTGCAGAAGAGCAACCTGCGTTCCGGTGAACGCATGGTGGAAGTGGACGAGGAGGGCAAAGAGGCCCTGACCCTGTTCAAGGTGCTGCGCCGCTTCGGCGACTTCGCCACCCTGGTCGAGGCCAAGCCGGTGACCGGGCGTACCCACCAGATTCGCGTGCACACCCTGCATGCCGGTCATTGCATCGCCGGTGATACCAAATATGGCGACGAGGATTTCTCCAGGGAGATCCGCGACCTGGGCGGCAAGCGCCTGTTCCTGCATGCCTACATGCTGACCGTGCCGCTGCCCGACGGTGGCGAGCTGAAGTTGCAGGCGCCGGTCGATGACATGTGGGCCAAGACCGTGGAGCGCCTGAGTGTCGCACCGTGATTACAAACTGCTGATTTTCGATTGGGACGGCACCCTGGCCAATTCCATTGGCCGCATCGTCGAGTCGATGCACATGGCGTCGACCCGCTCGGGCTTTGAGTTGTGCAGCGACCTGGCAGTCAAGGGCATTATCGGCCTGGGCTTGCCTGAGGCGATTCGTACGCTGTATCCGTACATATCCGACACTGAGCTGGTCGCTTTCCGCGAGCACTACGCCGATCACTACATTGCGCTGGAGGCTGAGCCTTCGCCGCTGTTTGAGGGTGTGGTGCAATCGCTGCAAGCGTTTCGTGCCGAGGGATACCACCTGGCCGTCGCCACGGGCAAGGCGCGTCGCGGGCTGGATCGGGTGCTCAAGGCGCACGGCTGGGAAGACTATTTCGATATCACCCGTGCGGCGGATGAAACTGCCAGTAAACCTCACCCTCTGATGCTGGAGCAGATCATGGCGCATTGCCGTGTATCGCCGCGCGAGGCGTTGATGGTGGGTGATGCCTCCTTCGACCTGATGATGGCTCGCAATGCTGGCATGGACAGCGTGGCGGTCAGCTACGGCGCCCAGTCTGCGGATGCGCTGCAGCCATACGAGCCCAGGGTCACGATCGATCATTTTTCTCAATTGCAGGCCTGGCTCAGCCGGGCTCGATAAGTCTTTGCTGGGGTTGATGGCATGAGTGACGAGTGGAAAGCGCCGGAAAAAGCGCAAAACGCTGATGACAAAAGCTGGAAGCTGCTGGAGAAAACCCTCCTGGCCAGCGTCCAGGAGCAACGCCGTGCGCGCCGCTGGGGGATTTTCTTCAAGCTGCTGACCTTCACTTACCTGTTGCTCATACTGGCGCTGTTCAGTCCGTTGATGGACATGGAAAAGAGCGCCACCCGTGGCAGCCAGTACACCGCCTTGATCGAGGTGCGCGGGGTGATCGCCGACAAGGAGCCCGCCAGCGCCGACAATATTGTCAGCAGCCTGCGCGCGGCGTTCGAAGACCCCAAGGTCAAGGGCGTGATCCTGCGTATCAACAGCCCCGGCGGCAGTCCTGTGCAGTCGGGCTATGTGTATGACGAGATTCGTCGCCTGCGCGCGCTGCATCCGGACACCAAACTGTATGCGGTGATCTCCGACCTGGGGGCTTCGGGCGCTTATTACATCGCCAGTGCCGCCGACCAGATTTACGCTGACAAGGCCAGCCTGGTAGGTTCCATTGGGGTGACGGCAGCCGGTTACGGGTTTGTCGGCACCATGGAGAAGCTGGGCGTGGAGCGTCGCACCTACACCTCGGGCGAGCACAAGGCGTTCCTCGATCCGTTCCAGCCGCAGAAGGCGGATGAGACCCAGTTCTGGCAGGGCGTGCTCGACACTACCCATCGCCAGTTCATCGCCAGCGTCAAGCAAGGGCGTGGCGATCGGCTCAAGGACAAGGAGCATCCGGAGCTGTTCTCCGGGCTGGTGTGGTCGGGCGAGCAGGCACTGCCGCTGGGCTTGATCGACGGCCTGGGCAGCGCCAGTTCGGTGGCGCGGGATGTGGTTGGCGAGAAGGAGTTGGTGGATTTCACGGTTGAGGAATCGCCGTTTGACCGCTTCTCCAAGAAGCTTGGTGCCAGCGTGGCCGAGAAGCTGGCCCTGTACATGGGCTTCCAGGGCCCGAGCTTGCGCTGATATCTCAAGCCAGCTGCAGATCAAAATGTGGGAGGGGGCTTG
>NZ_CVTN01000057.1:489-918 GCF_900004915.1 Pseudomonas sp. 31 R 17 | reverse complement strand
ATCCCCGATTTTTCTTACGAAAAATCAAGAAGTTGGAGTTATTGAAGAAGCCTGCATGAGTCGGCAACTTGGTTTGCACCACACAAAAACAAGATCCCAAACCCATGCAGGCCATCCGATTTTTACACAGAGCGCTCGCTCAAGCACTGCCTTCAATCCACTCTCGTCGCCTGACAACACTGATGAGTTGTGTCAGTTCGTTACTGCAAGGCCGCCGCCTGACGCTGACAGCGCTCGGACGTTTTATGCCAGGTCAGGCATTCCCCAAACATGCAATCAAGCGGGTTGATCGGTTACTGGGCAATCAACACCTCAGAGCAGAGCGTCCGCTGTTCTACTGGGTGATCCTGCGGGCATTGCTGGGGTCGGTGAAGCACCCATTAATCTTGGTTGACTGGTCCCGAATTGATGCTCCCGGCAACGCTTTTT
>NZ_CVTN01000057.1:0-439 GCF_900004915.1 Pseudomonas sp. 31 R 17 | reverse complement strand
GTTACTGATGCAGGTTTCCGGCGCCCATGGATGAAAGCAGTGGCCGCACAGGGCTGGTACTACGTGGCTCGTATACGAAATCGGGAGCTTTATCGTGGTGACGAAAATGAGTGGCTGCCCGTGCAAGATCTCTATGCTTTGGCCACTTCGTCACCCAAGTCGCTTGGTCGGGTCGAGATGACGCGTAGCGCTCCGCACTTGATCAATTTGTACTGCGTGCGACATTCAGCCAAGGGCCGAAAGCATCAACGAGTGACTGGCTCAATCGCCAAAAGTAAGCTCAGCCGACAGTCAGCCAGGCGTGAACGGGAGCCCTGGTTACTTACCAGCAATTTGAGGCAAGACGAATGGAATCCAGCAAAAATAGTGGCGATCTATAAGCGCCGTATGCAGATCGAAGAAGGCTTTCGAGATGTAAAAAGTGAGCACTTGGGATTAG
>NZ_CVTN01000058.1:33606-68549 GCF_900004915.1 Pseudomonas sp. 31 R 17 | reverse complement strand
TGAACTGGTCAAGTAATCCCGGACACCGATTACGGTGTTTATGCCGCTTTTTGCTCCATGGCTATTGGCGACAGGTAGTTGTTGTAGCTGTGGAGCCTGATTCGGTTGTATCGCATGAAGAAGCTGGTCATATCCCGCCTGGCTTCTTCAACTGTCGTGTAGCCCTTATTGGGCACCCACTCTGATTTAAGCGTCCCAAAGAAACGCTCTGTTGGCGCGTTGTCCCAGCACTGCCCCCTGCGGCTCATGCTTTGCGTTATCCCATGCTCCAGCAGCTCGGACTGAAAGAGCTGGCTGGTGTATTGGCTGCCTTGATCCGAATGAAACATCAAGCCTGCATGTTTGCCTCGAACCTCCACCGCCATTCTCAGCGCCTTGCTAACCAGGTTGGCGTCGTTGATCAGGGAAAACGCCCAGCCAACGATTCGGCGGGCGAACAGATCAATGACCGCTGCCAAGTGATACCAACGTTTACCAACCATCAGGCTGGTAACGTCGCCGCACCAGGCCTGATTGATTGCGGTTGGCTCGAAGTTACGCTCGAGCAGATTCTTGGCCACAAATGCTTCGACGCCTCTAGAGCGATACTGATGGCGGCGGCGCTGTCTGCTGGCCAGATTTGCCTCCGCCATGAGTTTTCCGGCCAGATGCCGTCCCACCTTGATCTGCTGGGCTTTCAAGTGCTGAGAGATCATCCGCGCGCCTGCACTTCCCCGGCTTTGGTCATGCAATTGCACGACTTTTGCTCTGAGCGCGTCACGCTTGGTATTCGGCACTGAGCGACGCTTAAGCCAGTCATAAAACGCGCTGCGGGAAACGCCCAGCGCACTGCAAAGCAGGCAGGTCGGATACGAACTCGACTCTCTCAGCTCCTCGATCAGGAAAAACGATCGGGATCCGACATCAAGAGAGCCGTAGCCTTTTTTAAGATTTCAGCCTCGGTCTCCAGGCGCTTGACCTTGGCTCGCAGCTGTTGAAGCTCTCGCTGTTCATCGCTGATTGCCTTAGTACCTGCCACTGGCTGCCCTTTCTGACGCTCTTTGCGAACCTGCTCAATCCAACGGCGCAGAGCCGTGGGGCCAACCTCCATCGACGCACAGACGTCAGGAACTGAGCAGTTATCATCAAGAACCATGCTTACAGCACGTTGCTTGAACTCGCGGGTGTAGGTCTTTCGCTCTTGCATGAAACCTCCTGATTGGGCGAATCATATCGCCCTTAAGAGGTGTCCGGGAGCATTAGGCCAGTTCAGCTTGCCCCCGATTGCAGAATGTCAGTCAACCAAGCATCAACTGATCCACCGCTATCGGGGGCAAGCCCCCTCCCACATTTTGAACTGCACAGCTTTTTGAATCTGCGCTTGGCCAGCAATTACTGCTGGTTCTGACCCAGAATCAGACGCCCTTCCTTGTCCACCGGAATCTGGCCGCCTGGATCACGCTCCATACGCACGGTACCTTCCTTGCCATCCAGGTTGTAACGCACGTCATAGCCCACAACCTTGTCGCTGATGTCATTCACGGTGTTACAGCGAGTTTGGGTAGTGGTGTAGGTATCGCGGTTCTGCATACCTTCCTGAACCTTGTTACCCGCATAACCGCCACCGACCGCACCAGCGACCGTTGCCAGCTTTTTGCCGTTACCACCACCAATCTGGTTGCCGAGCAGGCCGCCTGCCAGGGCGCCTACGACGGTACCGGCGATTTGATGCTGATCCTGCACCGGACGCTGCCGGGTCACGGTGACATCCTTGCAGACCTCACGCGGGGTTTTAATCTGGGTTTTTACCGGCTGTACCGCCAGCACTTGCGCATACTCAGGGCCGCTTTTTACCAGGCTGTAGGTGGCAACAGCGCCCCCGGCAGTCACACCGACAGCACCCAATACCGCACCAACCAGCAACGACTTGTTCACGTTGAACCTCCTGACCATCACAAGCGGACCGAAAGATCCGCGCTATACCCAGCCTTGGAGCAAAAAAAAAGGCACGAGTTCAATCTCGTGCCTTTCTTCGTACCGCCGATCAACAAACGCCCATCAAGGACGGTCGTCGACCTCCTTGCCAGTGCTGGCCGGAGGGATCAGGTCTTCGCTGTTGAGGTTCAGCCAGATCAGTACCACGTTGGCGATGTAGATCGACGAATAGGTACCGGCCAGAACACCGATGAACAGTGCCAGGGAGAAGCCCCACAGGTTGTCGCCACCGAAGATCATCAGCGCAGCAATCGCCAGCAACGTGGAGATCGACGTCGCCATGGTCCGCAACAGGGTCTGGGTGGTGGAGATGTTGATGTTCTCGATCAACGTGGCCTTGCGCAGTACACGGAAGTTCTCGCGAACCCGGTCGAATACCACGATGGTGTCGTTGAGCGAGTAACCAATGATCGCCAGCACGGCGGCCAATACGGTCAGGTCGAAGGTGATCTGGAAGTACGCCAGGATACCCACGGTCACGATCACGTCGTGGATCAGCGACACGATGGCGCCGACCCCGAATTTCCACTGAAAGCGGAAGGCCAGGTAGATCATGATGCCGACCAGCGCCATCAGCATGCCGAGGCCGCCCTGGTCGCGCAGTTCTTCACCCACCTGCGGGCCGACGAACTCGACGCGCTTGACCGAGGCCGGGTTGTCGCCGCCGACCTTCTGCAAGGCCTCGGCAACCTGGTGACCCAGTTGCGGGTCTTCGCCAGGCATGCGCACCAGCAGGTCGGTAGTGGCGCCGAAGCTCTGCACCACCGCCTCGTGATAGCCGGCCTTGACCAGCTCATCGCGTACCAGGGTGACGTCGGCCGGCTTCTCGTAGGTCAGCTCGATGAGCGTACCGCCGGTAAAGTCCAGACCGTAGTTCAGGCCCTTATGGAACCAGCTGAACAACGCCAGAACGGTAAGGAGCACGGTGACGCCGAACGCAATGTTGCGAACGCCCATGAAGTTGATTGTACGTAACATGGCAGCCCCTTAAATCCACAACTTCTTGAAGTCACGCCCGCCAAAGATCAGGTTGACCATTGCGCGGGTCACCATGATGGCCGTGAACATCGAGGTAAAGATACCGAGGGACATGGTCACCGCAAAACCCTTCACCGGGCCGGTGCCCATGGCAAAGAGAATCCCGCCGACCAGCAAGGTGGTCAGGTTGGAGTCGAGAATCGCGGTAAATGCCCGGCCGAAGCCTTCGTTGATTGCACGTTGTACGGTCATGCCCGCCGCGATCTCTTCACGGATCCGCGAGAAGATCAGCACGTTGGCGTCCACCGCCATACCCATGGTGAGGACGATACCGGCGATACCCGGCAGGGTCAGCGTGGCGCCCAGCAGCGACATCAGCGCCAGCAGCATCACCATGTTGCCCGCCAGGGCCACGGTGGCAATGATGCCGAAGAAGCGGTAGATGGCGATGATGAACAGCGACACGAACAACATGCCCCACAGCGCCGCATCGACACCCTTGGTGATGTTGTCGGCACCCAGGCTCGGGCCGATGGTGCGTTCTTCAGCGAAGTACATCGGCGCAGCCAGGCCACCGGCACGCAGCAGCAGGGCCAGCTCGGAAGATTCGCCCTGGCCGTTCAAGCCAGTGATGCGGAATTGCGCACCCAGCGGCGACTGGATGGTCGCCAGGCTGATGATCTTCTTCTCTTCCTTGAAGGTCTGGACCGGCACGTCTTTCTCGACGCCGTTGACCATCTGCTTGGTGTAGGTGGTAACAGGGCGCTGCTCGATGAAGATCACCGCCATGCTGCGACCAACGTTGCTGCGCGTGGCGCGGCTCATCAGCTCGCCGCCGTGGCCATCCAGGCGGATGTTCACTTCAGGGGTACCGTGCTCGCCGAAACCGGCCTTGGCATCGGTCACCTGGTCACCGGTGATGATCAGGCCACGCTCGATCAACGCTGGAGGACGGTTGCCTTCACGGAACTCAAACTCTTCGGAAGTCGCGCGGGTAGCACCCGGCTCAGCCGCGAGGCGGAATTCCAGGTTGGCGGTTTTACCCAGGATACGCTTGGCTTCAGCGGTGTCCTGCACGCCCGGCAGCTCAACCACGATGCGGTTGGCGCCCTGGCGCTGCACGATCGGCTCGGCCACACCCAGCTCGTTGACGCGGTTACGCACCGTGGTCAAGTTCTGCTTGATGGAGTATTCGCGGATTTCCGCGATCTTGGCCGGGCTCATTGCCAGACGCAGCACCGCCTGACCATTCAGGTCGGCCGGTACGATGTCGAAATCGTTGAAGTTCTTGCGGATCAGCGCACGGGCCTGTTCGCGGGAAGCTTCGTCAGCGAAACCCAGCTGGATGGCGCCGTTGAGCTGCGGCAGGCTGCGATAACGCAGTTTTTCTTTGCGCAGCAGGCTCTTCACATCGCCTTCATACACTTTCAGGCGTGCGTCGAGGGCTTTGTCCATGTCGACTTCCAGCAGGAAGTGCACACCACCGGACAAGTCCAGACCCAGCTTCATCGGGTGCGCGCCAATGCTGCGCAGCCATTGTGGCGTGGTCTGTGCCAGGTTGAGCGCGACAACATAGTCGTCACCCATGACCTTGCGTACGACATCCTTGGCCGGCAATTGGTCTTCTTGCTTGGTCAGGCGCAACAAGCCGCCTTTGGAACCAGCTGCCAAGGTTGCCGCTTTAACCTGGATGCCCGCGTCGGTGAGCGCTTTGCTCGCGCGGTCCAGATCGGCCTGATTGACCTGCAACGAAGTGCTGGCGCCAGAGATCTGGATCGCCGGGTCATCAGGATAGAGATTGGGAGCGGAATAAATAAAACCGATCGCCAGCACCGCCAGGATCAGTACGTATTTCCACAGAGGGTATTTGTTCAGCATCACGCCGCCCGCTTATAACGCGGGGCGCCTTGCGCGCCCCGTCGATTGGTAAAGGTTGTTACTTAGATCGCTTTGAGCGTGCCTTTTGGCAGCGTGGCGGCGATGGCGCCCTTCTGGAACTTCATTTCCACGGTGTCGGAGACTTCCAGAACCACGAAAGCATCGGAAACCTTGGTGATCTTGCCGGCGATACCGCCAGTGGTCACGACTTCGTCACCTTTCTGCAGGCTGCCCAGCAGGTTCTTCTGCTCTTTGGCGCGCTTGGCCTGTGGACGCCAGATCATCAGGTAGAAGATGACCAGGAAGCCGACCAGGAAAATCCACTCGAAACCGCCGCCCATCGGGCCGGCAGCAGCAGGCGCAGCGGCGTCAGCCATGGCGTTAGAGATAAAAAAGCTCATTTAGCACTCCAGTTGCAAATAGTGAATCTTAGGGTCGGGAAACTCAGTCCAAGGGCGGCACAGGGAGCCCGCGCTTGGCATAGAAGGCATCGACGAAGGCGGCCAATGTACCCTGTTGAATAGCCTCGCGCAAACCAGCCATCAGGACTTGGTAATGGCGCAAATTGTGGATGGTATTCAACATGCTACCCAGCATTTCCCCGCACTTGTCCAGATGGTGCAGATAAGCACGGGAGAAGTTCTGGCAGGTGTAGCAATCACAGGTAGGATCGAGCGGCGAATCATCATGGCGATGGAACGCGTTACGGATCTTCAGCACGCCTGTATCGATGAACAGATGCCCATTGCGGGCATTACGGGTTGGCATCACGCAATCGAACATGTCCACACCGCGGCGCACACCCTCTACGAGATCTTCCGGTTTGCCAACGCCCATAAGGTAACGAGGTTTTTCAGCGGGCATCAGGCCCGGCAGGTAATCGAGCACCTTGATCATCTCGTGCTTGGGCTCGCCCACCGACAGACCGCCGATGGCCAGGCCGTCAAAGCCGATCTTGTCGAGGCCTTCCAGCGAGCGCTTGCGCAGGCTTTCATGCATGCCGCCCTGAACGATGCCGAACAGCGCCGCGGTATTGTCACCGTGGGCATTCTTCGAACGCTGGGCCCAACGCAGCGACAGCTCCATGGAGATGCGCGCCACGTCTTCGTCAGCCGGGTACGGCGTGCACTCGTCAAAAATCATCACGATGTCGGAGCCCAGGTCGCGCTGTACCTGCATCGATTCTTCCGGGCCCATGAACACCTTGGAACCGTCCACCGGCGAGGCGAAGGTCACGCCTTCCTCCTTGATCTTGCGCATGGCGCCCAGGCTGAACACCTGGAAACCACCGGAGTCGGTGAGGATCGGGCCTTGCCACTTCATGAAGTCATGCAGGTCGCCGTGCTTCTTGATCACTTCCGTGCCCGGGCGCAGCCACAGGTGGAAGGTGTTGCCGAGGATGATCTCGGCGCCGGTGGCGACGATGTCACGCGGCAGCATGCCCTTGACGGTGCCGTAGGTGCCGACCGGCATGAACGCCGGGGTCTCCACGGTGCCGCGCGGGAAAGTCACGCGACCACGACGGGCCTTGCCGTCGGTGGCCAATAATTCAAACGACATACGACTCATAAGTTGTCCTCAGGGCCGCGCGGCGCCGGGTTGCGGGTGATAAACATCGCATCACCGTAGCTGAAAAAGCGGTACTCGTTGGCGATGGCCGCTTGATAAGCCGCCATGGTTTCCGGGTAACCGGCAAAGGCCGACACCAGCATCAACAGCGTGGATTCCGGCAAATGAAAATTGGTGACCAGGCAATCGACCACATGAAACGGCCGGCCCGGGAAAATAAAGATATCGGTGTCGCCGCTGAACGGCTTGAGCACACCATCGCGCGCCGCGCTCTCCAGCGAGCGCACGCTGGTGGTGCCCACCGCCACCACCCGCCCGCCGCGCGCCTTGCACGCGTTAACCGCGTCCACGACATCCTGGCTGACCTCAAGCCACTCGCTGTGCATATGGTGGTCTTCGATGTTCTCCACACGCACCGGCTGAAACGTCCCGGCCCCCACGTGCAGGGTCACATAGGCGCTTTCGACGCCCTTGGCGGCAATCGCATCCAGCAGCGGCTGGTCAAAATGCAACCCGGCCGTCGGCGCGGCAACAGCACCGAGGCGCTGGGAGTACACCGTCTGATAACGCTCGCGGTCCGCGTCTTCATCGGGACGGTCTATATAAGGAGGCAACGGCATATGGCCGACGCGCTCCAACAGCGGCAACACCTCTTCGGCAAACTTGAGCTCGAACAATGCATCATGGCGCGCGACCATCTCGGCCTCGCCACCGCCCTCAATCAGGATGGAAGAGCCCGGTTTCGGCGACTTGCTGGAGCGCACATGGGCCAGCACGCGATGGCTGTCCAGCACCCGCTCTACCAGAATTTCCAGCTTGCCGCCGGAGGCTTTCTGGCCAAACAGCCGCGCCGGAATCACCCGGGTATTGTTGAACACCATCAAATCGCCCGAGCGCAAATGCTCAAGCAAATCAGTGAATTGACGGTGTGCGAGGGCACCGCTCGGCCCGTCCAGGGTCAGCAGTCGACTGGCGCGACGCTCGGCCAAAGGGTGGCGAGCGATCAGCGAATCAGGGAGCTCAAAAGTAAAGTCAGCAACGCGCATGATGGGGTTCGTCTAGCAGGGCCGGGAAGTCTAGCGGAAATAGTCAAAATTGACCATGAAACGTGATTGACCAACGGTAATCACCTCTCTATACTTCGCCGCCATTGAGCCCTGATGGCGGAATTGGTAGACGCGGCGGATTCAAAATCCGTTTTCGAAAGAAGTGGGAGTTCGATTCTCCCTCGGGGCACCATCTTAAAAAAAGACCTTGAAATTCAAGGTCTTTTTTTTCGTCTGTAGAAAAGTGGGCGACAGCTGATTCATTGCTTGCCGCCCATTACCGACCTGAAACACGATCCAAATGTGGGAGCAGGCTTGCCTGAGATTGCGCCAGCCCCCAACACCCTCAAACCACCTGCCTACACCCCAACCGAATCCCCCTCCTCCGTCACCCCATTCGGCAACATCCCATTCGCCAAATCATCCACTACCGCCTTTGCCATCTCGCCCAAATAATGTGCTGCCCAGGCAAAACGATCCGCGCCCGTATCCATCGCTGCATCCAACGCCAGCAATTTGGAACAGTGCAGAAGCTCGGACGCATGTTCCAGGGCATCGCGGATGGGGACGCCGGAGTTGACGCGGAATAGGCGGTGGAGGTTGGGGTGCTTGCCGCAGGTGGAAAAGGTGATGACGCCGAGGGTTTTGTTGAGGGGTGGGTTGATCATTGGGCACCTCCCAGGTGGGTGGAGGTGTGGGCTGCTGAATTGTGAAGGTACGACTGATCAGAAACGCTCATTGATAAGCTCCTAAGTAAGTGAGCCTATTGTTTCCGGATTATCAGGTCCGGTCGCTGGATTGGAAGCGACGGTGGAAGGTAGCGCAGGAGGGGTTGGGGCTGGAAGGCTGGATCTGTGGCGAAAAGTTTCTGGCAGGCAGACCGGGATTAGGCGAGCGTCGGCGGAAACGACATGGTGGTCAGCCCCTCCTATCACGCTTACCGGGTGAGGGGATACACCGGCGGGCCGCTTTCGGCCAGAAGCAGTCTTTCGCGGACTCGCCGCTTCCGGCAATAGTCCTACTAGCGCGGGTACGCGCGACTGGAAAGGTAATCTCTAGATAAAACCGCCTCGATATGGTTATTGTCTTTTCAAGAACTATGGAGAAACAGCTACACCCCCGGTTGCCTGTAAGCGTTCATCACTTCAGCCCTAAAGTGGTGGCGCAAGCTAGAACGGATGACGCCTTGTCCATCGAGTGCCGAAGCACCAGGGCAGAAAATTTCGTCCTGAGTAATTAGATACTCTACAAACATTCCTGCCAAATAAGCCCAGTCACCTGAATCCAGCTTTTTTGAATTTAGCAAATTTCGTATTTTGTATAGCGCATCACATGATCGGATTGGCGTCGATAGGCCCACATGCTCAACATAGGTGGCATCATCTGATGCAAGCTCTATGTGGATTAGTCCTGATGGGGTGATTTTTACCCGCGTATTATCCTCAAGAGCCTCCATAGTTGGGTCGTATGCTTCGATCAATCTATAGGAAAAAAGAGCGTCCAAATGCCTACGCGTAATTTTTCGGGCGAAACCAATGGGCTCCAAATAATCCATTAAAAGGTTAACTTCAAGGTACTTGGATTCAATGTCATCAGTGACTGCGCTCTTATTTTTCAACACCTGCATTATTGAGAGCCTAGCTAACGGCGAAGAAATATGGTCGGCATGAATAGCATACATGTTGAGTATAAAGGCATTATCCTCTTGAGAGAAAGTTGTGTAATCTCCAAGATAAATTGCTTTCTTTATTTTTGAAATTGGAATACGTAACCTATGCCCCTGCGACATATAAGTTTTGATGAGGTCTTCGATTGCGATATGAGGAGAAACAAGCGTTTTCCTCGTTAGTTCCAGACTCCGCCTTATATCGAAATTGCACAGAGAACTAATCAGTCGAGATATATATTCGGTTTCGATGAAAATAGTTTCAATACAAGCCACAAACGCCTTTAAGTCTTGCAAGCCAACCCGTATGCCTTTCGTCAGAAAATAGCGAGTTGCTTGGCCAGAATCATTATCGCTCAGTTTCGTTTGTACGAAGGCGGCGCGCTTTTGAAGTATTTCCTTTGTTGAGGGTGTCGGCAAATAAAATGCTTTATAGTTATACGATTGAAATGGTCCATGTTTAGAAAGCTGCCAGATAGTTCTGTCGGTGACTGGACATATAACAAAAGATTTTTTGATAGATCTAAATATAGCTTGAGCGTATTGAAAAACAGCCTCTTGAAACTCTCTTGAAAAGTGATCTGCGTTATCAAATATCAAGCACGGCATCAGTTGCCGGGCTCCTACGCAATGCCATAGCAAGTTACTTAAATACAAATCCAGTTGTTCAAGTCGCTGGTTGTTAATATGCTTGCCAAAATCAATCTTAAATTGTGATTTGTTTGTAACGTACAATTCCTTCATCTCGCCAGTGGACCAGCGCTTGTACTCGCGCCAATATACCCCTCTTAAATCGTCGTACTTCGGTTCATCCGGAAATAATGCCAGCTCACAAATCGAAGCTAGCCGAGCATCTAACCAAGCGGTAATACCTTCAATGCTACCAGGGGAATCGCGCAGATCTATTTTTAGAACAAGGCACTTAGATCTGAGTTCATCTTTTAGAGTAACTTTGAAAAAACGATCAATGTAAGTCGACTTGCCAGCTCCCTTATTACCTATAATCAAGGCGAATTCGCCGCGCTCGCTTGCTACAGCGTCGCGTATATCTGCTTCGAGCCCATAATGTGGATTCGAGTCGACGTAAGAAATACTATCTACAATGTTTTTTGCAATTTTCTCCAGATGGATGTCTGTTTCTTTGCTTTCTTTACTTTCGACAAAGCAATTAATGAGCATATCAGGATCATGATCACCAGACATCGAGCTAAAAAAACTTGAAAAAACCTTATCGATATCCCTAGCCAGATCAGTTTTTTTCATCATGGATGATTGAGAATCAATCTTTGCTGACTGAAGAAGTTCCGACTGTGTTACAGACATACCTTCACTATCATGAAAGTAATACTTGTATAAATCTTGTGTTATTCCTTCCATGGAGAAAAGCTCATAAAACTCGGAAAAATCATCTTCTATCGATTTTAGATTCGGGAACGTCGCCACCTTGTAATCTTTTTTTGGCCTGCCGTCACCTCTTATTGGCCAATGCCCTATCCATTCATATCCGTTGGTTAATGCGCAAAATTGCACACCAACATCCAGACAATACATCTCAGCTTGCCTTAATGTTGACTGAGCGTTCTTCGCCGCAGGCCCGTCGTATTTATAGTAAGCACGCTTTTCCTGTTTCGTTGTAACTAGGGAGATTTCGCTTCGCTTTGCTTCAACTACAAAACGATTTCGATCTCCATACTGCAGTAAATAATCGATCCGCCCTTCATCTAGATGAGGCTCAGTTTTAAAAGACTCTCTTGGCCACCCAAGCACCTCTATCAAAAACCTGTCGATTAATTGAAACCGCGCATCCTGCTCTGTGATGATCGAGTCAGCATTAGCTTCAGCATATTTTTTGATCTCTAAAAAAGCGCTGAATGCTTTATCTGTATTCATGGGAGGCGTTCCTTTGCGGTGATCTTATGTTGTTCACTTGGCGGCGAGACTCAGTCAAGCCCTAATCAGCCCAAATGTCCATACGCACATGAATGCGCGGGATCACAAAAAGCGACGTAAATGGATTGCGTCTGCCATCAAGTGAAGAAAGCTCTCGTCGCTGCAGCGACTCAGGGTGCGGGAAGGCGGGCGCATCCTCCCCCTTGTCGTCGAATCAGAGGAGCAGCTATGTACCCTCCAGCTCACGTCAGCCTGTGCGCCCTCGCCTGCTTTGGGTCGTTAGCAAATGGAATCGAACGTCCGCTTCTGGCCGAAAGCCGCCCTTGACTAAGGGAAGCAGCTTTATAGCTGCGCAGTTTTCTCCCATTTCGGCGTCCCGCGCTGCGATACATGCGATAACCAGTTGATTCATTACAAGATATGGGGTCGCGTAACTGCAACGCTCGCAGGAAAAAAGGAGACGGATTTATTTCTGGGAAACTGTTTCAAGTGGAATTGAGTTTCGTCTGAACAGCTCGCCCCCTAACTGAACCTCCCACCCTTCCACCTGGTCAGCAACGCTCCAGCAACGCTCGTCGACCAAGCCGAATTCTCCCCACCCGTATGCATCACAACCATACGCACCACGCCTCCACGGGCGTCAACAGGGAGAACCCCCACAATGTCTGAACCCAAAAACCCCCAGCTCCAAGGCTCCCAATCCGACGGCTCCGCCGCCGGCGGCTGGCCTGCCCTAAACGCCGTCAACAAACACCTGCTACACCAACACGTCCTGCTCAAGGGCAACCGTACCCTGCTGTCCATGAACAAGCCGGACGGTTTCGACTGCCCCAGCTGTGCCTGGCCAGACCCGAAAAAGCCGCACACCTTCGAATACTGTGAAAACGGTGCCAAGGCCCTGGCGTGGGAGTCGACCAAAAAACGCGTCACGCCCGAGTTCTTCGCTGAACATACGGTCAGTGAGTTGGCCACCTGGAGCGATCACGACCTGGAAGATCAGGGCCGTATCACCGAGCCGATGCGCTATGACGCGGGCAGCGACAAATACCTGCCCGTCAGTTGGGACGAGGCACTCGCCGAGATCGGGCAGGAGCTGCGCCAGCTGAGCGACCCGTGGAAGCTGGAGTTGTACACCTCGGGGCGTACCTCGAACGAGGCGGCGTTTTTGTATCAGTTGTTTGGCCGCCTGTATGGCATGGCTAACTTTCCTGACTGCTCAAACATGTGCCACGAGACCACCAGTGTGGCCCTGCCCGAGTCGATCGGGGTTGGCAAAGGCACCACGACGTTGGAGGACTTCGAGAACGCCGACGCCATTTTCATCTTCGGTCAGAACCCCGGGACTAACAGCCCGCGCATGATGTCGGAGCTGCATGCCGCCGCACGCCGTGGCGCGAGCATCATCTCGTTCAACCCGTTGCGCGAAAAGGCGCTGGTGCGGTTTGCATCACCCCAAGACCCGCGCGACATGCTCAGTCGCAGCGGGGTCAAGATCAGCTCCCAGTACCATCAGGTCAGGATCGGCGGCGATATGATTGCCGTGCAGGGCATCTGCAAAGCGGTGATTGAAGCGGACGATGCGGCTCAGCGTGAAGGGCTGCCCCGTGTGCTGGATGTCGCCTTCATCGATGAGCACACCCATGGCCTTGAGCGGTTCGCTGATTATTGCCGACAGCTGCCGTGGGCAATCATCGAGCGTCATTCGGGCCTGACGCGCCAGGCGCTGGAGGATGTGGCGGCGGTGTATAGGCGGTCGGAGCGGGTGATCTGTTGCTGGGGCATGGGCATTACTCAACACAAGCGCGGTGGCGACGCGACGCAGCAGATCATTAATCTGCTGCTGTTGCGCGGCAACATCGGCAAGCTTGGCGCGGGGGCTTGCCCGATTCGCGGCCACTCCAATGTGCAGGGTGACCGCACCATGGGCATCTACGAAAAAGCCGGCGAGCCGTTCCTGACCAGTATGAGCAAGGTGTTCGGGTTCGAGACGTCCCGCAAAGGCGGGCATGATGTGGCCGAAGCCTGTGAAGCGCTGCTGCGTGGTGAGGTGGAAGCGTTTATTTCCATGGGCGGCAATTTCTTCCGGGCCATCCCGGATATCGACGTGGTCTGCCCGACCGTCAAGCGCTTGAAAATGACCGTGCTGGTCAATACCAAACTCAACCGCAGTGCAACGGTGCATGGCCAGAAAGCCTTTCTGCTGCCATGCATCGCCCGCTCGGAGCTGGACATACAGAACGGCGTGGCGCAAACCGTGACGGTCGAAGACTCGATGTCGATGGTGCACGGCTCCACCGGCATGCTGGAACCTGCGTCGAAACACCTGATCTCCGAAGTGGCGATCATCGCCGGTATCGCCAAGGCGACGCTTGCGCCCAACCCGAACGTGGATTGGGACAGCTACGTGAACGATTACGCGCGCATTCGCGACAAGATCGAAGCCGTGCTGCCCGAGCAGTTTTATGACTTCAACCAGCGTATCAAGGAGCCCGGCGGTTTCCGCCTGCCCAATGGCGCCAGCGAGCGCAAGTGGAACACCGAGTCAGGCAAGGCCAACTTCCTGTTTCCTGAAGGGGTTTTTGACGAGGACGACACGCCACCGGGCGCTGATCATCTGCAGTTGATGACGATCCGCAGCCATGACCAATTCAACACCACGGTGTATTCCAACGATGACCGTTACCGGGGTATTTATGGCGACCGCATGGTGGTAATGCTCAACCCGCAGGACATCGAGCGTCTGGGGCTCAAGGCGGGGGATTATGTCGAGTTCCAGACGGCGCTGGACATGACAACACCGCGTCGTGCGCCCGGTTTCAAGGTCATCCCCTTCGACGTCCCGCAAGGCTGTTGCGCCGCGTACTACCCGGAAACCAACGGCTTGCTGCCACTGGCGAATCGGGATAGCCGCAGTAACACACCGGCGGCGAAATCCATCCCGGTGAACCTGGTGCGGATGAATCCAGAGGAGACGCAAGTGGCTTTGCAGCGACGCGGGTTGATTGCGGTGGCCAGTTAGGCTCGTGTTACAGCGTTATGATCGTTCCCATGCGTGGGAACGATCACAAACCCTCAGCTATCGCATTGGATATTTTTCCGGTGCCGACCAGCATGATGACTGCCATGGTTTTTCTCCTGCCAGGGTTAAATTCTGGACTTAGGCTGCCCTGAAAAACGGGATGCAGCCTGTTCAAAACTCTGTCCTGCACGTGGATTCCACTGCACACCCGAGCGGGCTTCAATCCCGGGTTTCAGCTGCTGGTTGTCGTCATAGTCTTCACGGGGATGAAAAAACAGCGGTTGCACCGCTTCCAAGCTTCGCAAGTAGTCCGCATATGAATTCAGATATTGTTGACGTTCGTCATCGCTGAGCTGCGCCGGCATCCATGCAGCAAATGGCGGAAGAACGGTGAAACCGGTATAAGCCAAAATGCCGTTATGAATAGGCCAGAGTACGTGATGCAAGTCGCCATCAATGCCAGCAGGTGTATAAAGACTGCTCGCGGTGCCTGTGGTCAGGCAAAGCATGGCCCTCTTTCCCTTGAGTAGGCCTGATCCATACTTGTGCCCCGATGAGTACGCGAACCCGCGACTTAACACCCGGTCTACCCAGCCTTTCAGAATGGCCGGCATCGAAAACCACCACACAGGAAACTGAAAAATCACCAGGTCAGCCCACATGACTTTCGATTGCTCAGCTTTGACGTCGTCGGTGTGAGCGTTGTTTGCAAACGCATGTTCTTGCTCGCGGGGAAGATCGAGATAGTCAGGATCGGCGCGATTATCGGGGAAGTCACCAACGCCCAGCTCAGCCTTCCAATTCATCGCGTAGAGATCGCTCACCTGAACCTGGTGGCCGAGTTCGCGCAGCGTTTCAACAGCTACATCCTTTAGGGCACCGTTGAAAGAGCGTGGTTCCGGGTGCGCCAATACGATTAACGTCTTCATAACTGCATGTTCTCCTTGCGATTTTTCGGTGTTGGGTAAGGTCTATCGCCCCGATTCTGTCCGACCGCTTTGCTGAGACTCACCACGAGCAGGCCGACAATAGTCAGGCTTGCGCCCAGCAGAAACCCGATGCTTGTCTGCTCTTTGAGCCACAGATAACCCATCAGTACGCCAAATAGCGGACTCATGAAGGCCAGCACTCCCAGGCGAGCCGCGAGGTAGCGACGAAGCATCCAGAACCAGATCAAGTAGCTTGCCACTGACACGATCAATGTCTGGAAAACCAGGCTGGCCACTGCGCCGGTTGAAAAGCTCATTGCGCTTTCGCCCGCTAGCAAGCTCAAAGGCAGCAGAAGGAGAAAGGCCCCTGCCAGTTGGTAAAACAGGGTCTGGGTTGCGGGTGCTTCACTCAGGCGACTGATACGCACGGCTACCGTCGTAAATCCCCAGGCAGCGCCCGCGCACAAGCCCAGCAGGTCACCCAGCAGACTGTTTGCGTTGGTGGTTTGAATGGCTGTCCCATCGCGTGGGATGAGGAAGGTGATGGCAATGCCTGCGAACGCCAGCGACATACCCAACCACTGAATCGCGCTAAGACGCTCCTCCGGCAGGCGTAGGTGCAGACCAATGGCGGCGAATAAGGGCGCCGTATAAAGGAAAACCGCCATATGCGAAGCACTTGTCCAGCGTAACCCTTGCGCGATGAACAGAAATTCACCCGCGAACAGAACGGCCACGACTAACCCGGAGCGGCACCAGACGCCAGGTAACCACACCTCCCGCATGATCGATTTGCCGATCAGCCAGACCAAGGCTGCAGCGACTCCGGAGCGAACGGCAACCTGCATGAGCGGTGCTATGTCACCGGCAACCGCCTTGATTGCCACCTGCTGGGCACCCCAGATGAGGCACAGCAACACCATTACCGCCGTGGCAGCCCCATCGACTGACTTCCTCACTTGTCGGCACCTTTTATCATTGATTTGGACAACAACTTATTCCTCACTCGGCTGGTCAAACAGCCGATGGCGAAATTCGATTGTGGAAAACTACGCAAGCCGCCACAAATCATGTGTTTTGAGTCTATAGAAGAGAAAAACTACGCCATGAGAGCTGATACGCCCCTCAGGGCCATCGCATGCTTTGACGCGGTCATGCGTACCGGCAGCGTCAGTCTTGCGGCAACCCAGATGTTCGTGACGCCGGGAGCGGTAGGGCAACAGATACGCAAGCTGGAAGATTGGCTGGGAACGCCATTGTTCATACGCAATGTGCGCAGGCTGCAACCCACGGCGCAGGCGCTGAGCTACTGGGAGCAGGTCAAGCCGGCGCTTCGCCAGCTGGAGACAGCCAACCTGGCCGTGCGGGGTCTTAGAGACAGGCAGGTACGGTTAAGCTTGCCGCCGGCGTTCGCTAACTCCTGGTTCGCGAAGCGGATGCCGTTGTTCATGGAGCGGCATCCAGAGGTGCAACTGCACTTGAGCGCATCCACCGATAACGTGGATTTCAATGACGCTACCTGCGACCTGGCGGTGCGGCATTTCGATGGACATAGCAGTGACGTGAGCGCAAAACTGCTCTTGCCAGACGAGGTCAGGGTCTATTCCAGCCCGGCGTACCGCGAACGGCTCCAGTTGCATAGCCTTGATTGTTTGCCGGGAGCCACCTTGATCTATACGACGTCTCATGCTCACTGGTCTCAATGGCTATCATTCGTCAGTATGTCCCCCGATAGCTTTTCCAGCAGCCTCAAGTTCGATCAGTCTGAGTTGGCAATCGACGCGGCGCGCCGCGATCAAGGTTTAGTGCTCACCAGCCCTTGGCTGGTTGAGGAAGATGTAGAAAGAGGCCTTCTCGTACCTGTCTTTGACGCTGTACTGAAGACTGGCAAAGGCTATTATTTGGTTCAGGCCAAAGATGTGGTGCTGGGTGAGGCAGCACAGCTGTTGCGCCGGTGGCTTTGCGACGTAGCGCAGCGCGTTCAAAAAAATTGATAATTTGAAGTCCAGGAAGAATAAATCCGTCCTCTTTCCGGGGTTTCGATTGCGTCCAACGGATCTTTCGACGAAGTCGAATTAGGAAAATCATGGCATTCATTGCTACCTGCGTTGCGTCCCTGTTTTTTTGGGTTGTTGTTTCAGCACTCACAGGAACCAAGGAACCTTGGGACCTGGCCAGTTATTGGACCCTCATCTATCCCGCCGCGCTTGCTCTGTCAGCGCTGCTTGGAGCCGTGCTGAAAAGCGCCCAGTGGTCCGCAGGCGCCGTCGTAATGCTTGCTCAGATCCCGGTGATGTTGGTTACCTCTGGTGCTTCCCCGTTGCTGGGTGTTGGCATCCTGTATGCGGCTATTCTCTCAATTCCGGCCATAGCGCTTTCCTGGCTAGCCGGCAAAGTACGGCAGGCTTGAACTCAGAACAGCGCGATGACGCCTATTGCATGATCGTTCAAGCCCTGCGCCATTCTTCTGGCTAAGCTGACTGTCCTCACCGACTCGAGTATCCGTCATGGCTCAGCCTCCCGCCTCCCCCATAAACCTCACCCAAAAAGCCGCCCTCATCGAGCAACAATGGAGCCCGCGCGTCGTCGCCGAAATGAACGACTACCAGTTCAAGGTAGTGCGCATCGAAGGCGAATTTATCTGGCACGCCCACCCCGAAACCGACGAGGCATTTCTGGTACTGGAAGGCACGCTGCGTATCGACCTTGCCGACGGCCCGGTCTATGTGGCGCCAGGCGAACTGTATGTGGTGCCTCGCGGCGTAGAGCACCGCACGGCCGCCGAAGGCGAAGCCAAGCTGATGATGATCGAGCCACGGGGCATTTTGAACACCGGTCATGAAGGTGGGGACCGAACCGCCTTGAATGATCAGTGGATTTGACGACTGGCTTTCATCAAGCTCAAAGGCGCCGTCAGCCGTTATCACAGCGACCTTTACCTGAGGGATGGCGACACTTACACCACGTATCGCATAAGCCTCGAACAAGTTGAAACCCGACCGCCCTTGCCGAGCGGTCGGTAAGCTTATTTCAACAGGGCGATCAGCGCGCACACCAGCGTGATCGCCAGCGCCGGCCATTGCATGGGCATGAAAAAGAAGTGATGGCGCACGCCGTCGGCGTGAACCTTTCGATTCAATACAAAGCCCAGCACAACGTTGATCGCCGAGCCCATCCCGAACCCCATCAACACTTGCATGAGCGAGGTATTGCCGGGCTTGACGCTCGGATCCGGCCACAGCCACATCAACAGCAGCACCATCGCCACGGGTGTAAACAAGGTGAGCCAGCCTGCACCGCGATAAATCATCGTTCAGTCCTCATGCTTAATGCTGCCGGCTCACGCCAGCTCGCGGGTTTGTTCTTCGACCGCCAATACCGCATCAAGGGTGTTGAGGAACAGGTCGTGGCTCAGGATGCCGGTGGCGATGGTCGACAAGACAGCTGTGCCGCTCTCGTCCTTGATCACCACTTTTTCGGTCCAGGCGTTGAGGTCCACGGTGCGCAGCGAAGACATCGGCACTGTGCGGCCCTGGTATTGCAGGAACGCGCGGCTGACCACAATCGGCGAGGTGGTGATTTTCAGGAAGTTGCCGCTCATACGCTTGCCCCAGACCTGCCCCGAGCTGATGCAATTGAATGTCACCGCCCCACCCGTTTCCAGCGTCGCAATCACCGCCGGCATGCGCGCGCGTACATGCAGCTCGCGCACCAACTGCTGGAATTGGTAAAAGCCCTTGAGGGTTTCAATCACTCGGTGAAAAGGTTCCGACGCGTTACGGCGATAGGCCAGGTTGGTGATCATGCCGGTCATCACGGTTTGCCCGGAGCCGAACAGGTACAGGTCTTCGATCTCGGCAAAGGCCGTGTAGTCGCGCTGGTCGTTGATGAAGCGCTCGATGCCATGCTCATACACGTTGTAACGCGGCGCGCGCAGCTTTCTCTGCCAGCCGTAGGCGGCAAAAATGCCCAACCCAAGAACGGTGAGCAAGGCGCTGATAGAGTAGGTCAGCGTCTGTGGGCTGCTGAAGGTGAACGCGGTGCCACGGGATAGCTGGACGACAATGGGGCCATTATTGGTCGCGGGCATCACCGTTTCCAGGTACAGCACAAACACTGCGAGCCCCAGCAACACGACGCCAAATATTAAACTGAAGATCAGGAAACCCTTGCCGTGGCGAAAACTGGCGATCAGTTCGCCAGTGGCGGATGGCGCTTGGGTGGGGGATGACTGCATGGGTGTTTGCGTCCTTGTAGTGGGTTAGGTCTTGCACCCTATCCTTCTGGTCACCGGGTGCACTTGGCACGGCGAGTTGGAACATGGCTAATTAATATCGTTCCTTGGTCAGCGGGCACTAAGGCTGCGCAAGCCAACCGGTTCACACTATGGGGTCTTTTTTTTCCCGCGCAGAAAAGTGATCATCGCCCTCCCCCAAAGCCCCAGGAACCAAAACCATGGAATTGACGCTGGAAGCGGTTGCGCTTTTTGCACTGAAGCTGGTGCACGAGACGGACGGCGGCAGCCCGGTTTTGCGCGATGATCCGGTGATGGAAGCGTACGACCGCGAGGTGTTTGGGTTGTTGGTGCGCCAGGGGGATATGGCGGGGATTCAGTTTAAGCTTGATGAGTGCCTGACCTCAGCGCTCGAATCACTGGGCGGCGCCACGACCGTGATGGGGCGCGAGCTGCAACGGCTTGCGCTGGACATGCATCAGGCGCCGACACTGGAAGCCCTCAATGCCCCGCTCGACGCACTCAAGGATTACCTGAAAGCCATTCTGTAACCTGCGACTAGCGCCGCCCTTCCACCACCATCCGCACCGCCAGCCCCATCAACACCGTCCCCATTAGCCAACGCTGCACCACCTGCCACCCCGGCCGGGTGACGAAAAACACGGCGATGGACCCCGCCAGCGTGGCAATCACCGCATTGACGCTGACGCTGATGAGAATCTGCGTGAAGCCCAGCACCAGGGATTGCATCAGCACACTGCCATGGCCGTTCGGGTCGATGAACTGAGGCAGCAACGACAAATACATCACCGCCACCTTGGGGTTCAGCAGGTTGGTCAACAGGCCCATGGTGAACAGTTTGCGCGGGCTGTCCTGGGGCAGGCTTTGCACCTGGAACGGCGAACGGCCACCCGCCTTGACCGCCTGCCAGGCCAGATAAGCCAGGTACAGCGCCCCGCCAAATCGCAGCGCGTCATAGGCGAAGGGCACCGCCATCACCAACGCGGTAATCCCCAAGGCCGCGCACAGCATGTAAACCAGAAACCCCAATGCCACGCCGCCCAGGGAGATAAACCCGGCGACGCGCCCCTGGCAGATCGACCGTGAAATGAGATAAATCATGTTCGGACCGGGCGTCAGCACCATGCCCAGGGATATCAGCGCATAGGCAAGCCAGTTGGACAGTTCGGGCATGATTTGGCTCCTGCAACGCTGTAGGGTTGGACGCTATGGTAGGGCGTTCAAACCGCGCGCGTCAGATACAGATCCCCGCGCAAAACGTCATACACCGAGCGTGCACCACTTACCCAAGGGCAGGTCCATGATCGACTTTCCAAGCATCTGCTACGCGCTCGGCTTAGACGGATATACTCCGATCAAACTGTGCGAGTCCCCACTACACCTTCGACGTAGCGCTGTCGCGCAGCAAACTGGAGCTCTGTGGTTTGATAAAAGTTGGCTTGCCTGCGAAGACCATAGGGTCCAGGCCCATTATTTCTGCCCCTTGCGCAAACATCGGCGATACCCCGCTATCCCACCCACAACTGCCCCTAAAGCCACCAGCCCATTTCCCACCAACCAAATGCCAAAATTCCGACTCTGCTCCGCATCTCCCTCATAAAACGGCCCAAAGTACGCAGACACCACCATCACCCCTCCGTTAAATATCCCAAGAGCAACGGCAAGCACAAACGCCACAAATACCAAACCTTTAACCATCGTCAAAAAACCTTCCAAAACCATATCTCCCTGGATTCGTGGTAATCCGAAAAAGTCCCCTCAATCGAAAACCCCAACTGAATTCGCGGGTAACTCAGCCAGTCCGTCAACCGCCGACCATTCCACAGGTCAATATGATCACCGCTGCGATTGCCAAACGTTTCACCGCCCCTGCGCCAAAAGTCCTTGAAGAAGATAATGCCTTGCTGCCCGGCCAACTCATCTTCGAAGTCGTCGGGTTTTATTTTCTTCATGCGCTTTAAACCGGGCATGATGGCGCGGTTCAATGCTTTGGCCATTTCCTCTGCCGCCAGTACGTGACCTTCACTCTTGGGGTGCTGCCAACAATAGCGCACACCGAATAATCCACTCAGATCGGCACCAGACCTACGCAGAGCAACGCCCAGGTTGATTGCGCATTGATCGCTGAAATTCTTGGCGCCATTGGTTCGGCATGGAGCATCGTCTCCGAAGATTTTCGGGTGGTTTTTCCATAACGTATTGAAGGTCAGCATTCAGCATTTCCATTGAGAATTTTCCGACAAATGACCGTAGCAAACGCCTGAGTGCTAGAGATCACTCCGAATGAAAACCAGAACCGTCCTACCTATCTTTAGGCTTGGGATGCAGGGCAAAGCACACATGTCCTGATCAGTGCGGTTTTTCTGTCTACTTTTCCCACACTACCCATCGAACACTGCCAATTCCAGTCCCGTGATATCCCCCCGTAGGCTCACTCCCTCGCACAAGGAAGTGAGCCGGTCATGTCAGAACGTTCTTATCCACCTACTGAAGAAGCACTACGCAGACGGCGAATCTTGACACCGCAACCGTCTCGCACGCCCTACTCGCCGGCGATTGATCTATACGAACCCTCCCCTGCCCCAGCCCCCACAATTGCCAAAACTGCCGGCTGCGTCTTTATCAAGCCCTGCCAATTGCCGGACGGCTTCACCCGCTACGCAGACCCCACCGGTTATGTCCCGCTGGAGTTGGTCAAGGAGTACGCCCATTTCAGCCTGCTGGGTGGACGCGAACTGGACGGCCGAGGCGCGGTGGCCTTGCGCAGGATCGGCGGCAGCGCGTTGCCCGTCGGCTTGGGGCAGTTGGCGTTGCGCTCTGCAGTGTGGGAATCGGCGGCGACTGCCGTCGGGTCTGTCGCCGGTGGCCTGTTGGCCGGTTTGGTGGCGCTGGCCTGGCCGTCTGAGATGGGTGATAGCGCGCTCTACAGTGAGGAGCAGTTGCGCTCGATGGCGCGGGCGCGGTCGCAGATGCGTTTGCATGTCGAACAACGCGAGGACGGTACGCTCAAGGGGTATGGGTTTTACACCGGCAATAATCCGAGCTGGCAGATGATCGATGTGGTGCAGTTCCAAGCCCGCGGCGAGCAGTTTGCGGCGGATTTGGGTGAGGGAGTCGAGTTGATCTGGACGCCTGCGGTTGATCCCAGTGACACGCTGGGCATTCCAGCCTTGGAGGCTGCGCCGCAAGCACCGGTGATCTGGATTTACCCGCCGACGGAGAAGGCCGCGCAGATTCTGGTGAATCCGGTTTATCCGCCGCAGTATCGGGATTTTATTCTGGTGTTCCCGGTGGAATCGGGCGTTCAGCCGCTGTATCTGGTGGTAAATGAGACTCGCAAGGGCTCGAAAAATCCAGATTATGGTTACTACCCGGCCCCCAAGACCGAGGATATTACTGGCTTCCCTGGTTTGATAGAACAGAAGAGAAAGACGCGAAAACGCAACGGTGGCGGGCTTCGGGAGCGCTGGAAGGATGCGAAAGGAAAGAGACTTTTTGAGTGGGATTCAGAACAAGGTGAGCTGGAAGTCTGCCGATACAGTGATGTGAAACATCTAGGGTCATTTGATCCCTATACCGGCGAGCGGCGGGGGCCGGCGAAAGATGAAAGACGTATAGAAAAGTAAGTGGAGCGTTCTCTATGGCAATGAAACTACGGCTGCAATGGTTCAACAAACAAACAGAAAATTTGGAGGCAGCTGAATACTCAGCAGACTTTGAGGAAGACGACAGCATTCTTAACAAACTCGATTTACACGAGGAACCGCAAATTTATTCTGGAGGGTTTGATGTTCTCCCAAGCTGGATAGCGATTCTTCAGCCACATTTCCGGCGGGTGATAGAGCCAGATATTTTCGACTTCCAGATTTCTTTTCACTATCAAGGCGCCTGGCCACCGCCCCCGAAGCAGTCGAACAAGGAATCGTGATGCAATGAGACCTACCCTGCAAAAGCCTCTCCTCTACCGCTCCTTCAACTCTAGAACCCACGGTGTGCGTCACGGCAGCTGTCGCGCTTATCGGTATGAACGGAACACAAAAAGTGAAAGAAACACCTTGGCAAATCGAGGTTCCATGCACAGTCACCTACGACACGGCTTTGATTACTCACCGCTATTTCGGTTTCTCCTGTCCAAAGTCGGCCACCCATGGAGCAAGGTTTTCAGCGAAGCCAACGCCCGCCTGGATCGTCCGGAGCCGGTGTTCTGGATGGTTGCGCTGCATGAAAGCGACAAGGAGGAGTATGTGAGAACGGATGAAAACAGCTATTACAGCGGCTTGTGGGTGGACGAGGCCGGCCTGTTACAGAAGGTCAACCCGCAATTGACGCCCGAGCTTATGGAACCCTTTTACGACTGCTGCACCCATACCTTCAACGGTGTGGTATTCGCACAGGCTTTACACAGGGTTGAGAACGTAACGCCTGAAGGCTAGCCATACGTCGGCAACCCTCTACGCCATCACTCGTGCTGAAACGTCTCAAGATACGCCAATATATTTTCAATCTTCTCCGGATCACTGATGCCCCAGAAAATCATCCGCGTCCCTTTCACAACCGATTTCGGATCTTCAATGTAGGCCGCCAGTTTGTCCCGGGTCCAGACCACTCCCGAGGTCTTCATCGCCTCCGAATACTGATAGTCCGCCGTGGTACCGGCAGGTCGATCAATGATGCCGTTCAGTTGCGGCCCAAAACCGCCACGGGCGCCTTCGCCAATGCTGTGGCAACCGCCGCAGGTCTTGGCGAAGAGCTTGCCGCCCGCTTCCGCATCGCCGGCGGCGGCAGCCTGGCCGGTGGTCAGCATGAGGGCGAGGGTCAACAAGGCATACTTCATCGGACAGCTCCGCGTCGAGTGTTGATGCCAATTATGCCTGTTTACACAGCAACGCCCTCAGCCACATTCCTGCACACCGCCAAACGACCACCCATCGTTTAAAAAACATCCAATCGAACCTATGCCTGCAGCCCCCACTCAACCCTACTGAACCCTGATGGTGGAGTAAGGATCATGGCTCGGCCATCGATTTTAGTATTGGAAGACGACGAAATCATTCGGGCGTTAATGGTGGATGTGCTGGAAGACTTCGGCGCGTCGGTGACGTCGTTCCCTTCAGCGGACGACGGGATGATTTATCTGGAACGGGGCGATGACCCCGTGGACCTGATTGTCAGCGATATTCAAATGCCGGGTTTGCTCAATGGCTTTGACCTGAGCAAGGTGGTGGCGCACCGCTGGCCGACGGTGCAGGTGGTGCTGACGTCCGGCAACGCCCATCTGGCGGCACAATTGGGCGGCTCGGTGCGATTCCTGCCCAAGCCCTGGAGCACCCAGCATCTGATTGACTGCGTGCAAACAGCGCTGAATCAGCAGGGTTTGGCTATGCATTGATAGCGTCGCAATATCACCTTGAGCGAACTTCCCGGTGAAACCATCGGTCCATTGATGACGCAAGGAGCGACATTTCTGATCCGTTAGTCAGCCTTTTCGCCTTGCGCGTTTAGTTACAGACTGCGAGTTGTGTAGAATCGTCGCCCATTTCCGCGCGTCACTCATGGCCGAGAGGCCCACAGTTCGAGCTTACTGAATGCATTCTCAGGCCCATGACGTCGATGCGCCCCCACTGCTGGAAGCGTTGCGCACAGGCACGGCCTTGCTGCATACCGCGCTGGAAAAACGCCTGCCGTTTTTCTCCGACCGCCTTGATGCGCAGGGGTACCGGCATCTGCTGCAGGCGTACTTCGGGTTTTATCAGCCTATGGAGGCTGCACTGTACGGCAGTGGCTTGATTCCCGAAGGGCTTGATACCGCAGTGCGTGTGAAAACACCGACACTGGTCAGTGATCTCCACGCGCTGGGCCTGGCTGATCAGGCCATCGACACCCTGCCCCATTGCACGCAATTGCCAACGCTTGATACCCCCGCCGCCTGTCTCGGTGCCTTGTATGTACTGGAGGGCGCGACGCTGGGTGGCCAAGTGCTTCGTCGTGAAATGGCGCAGCGCCTGGGCGTCAATGCCGACAACGGCGGCGCCTTTCTCGACATCTACGGGGTAGAGACCGGGCGGCGCTGGAAAGACTTTCTTGTTTATCTGGGCGACCAGCCGCTGGACGCGCCCGCAAAACAATGCGCCGTGAACGCCGCCCGCTCGACATTCAGCTGCTTTGAGCAATGGCTCGACAGCCAGGAGGTACTGCTATGAAAACCGAAGATTTTGAAGAGCTGCTTGCCAACTGTGCCAACGAGCCCATCCGTTTTCCCGGGGCGATCCAGCCCCACGGTGCGCTGCTGACCCTGTCGGAGCCCGGCCTGAATATCATCCAGGTCAGCGCCAACGTCGGCACCTTGTTCGGCCATGCGCCCGAAACGCTGCTCGGCCAGCCGCTGCACAGCTTGATCGGCACCGAACACGCCCAGGCCGTGGAGGTCATGGCCCGGACCAATACCTTTTTCGACATGCCACCGTTGCACGTCACCCTCAACTGTGCGGATTTCGAAGGCTTGCTGCACCGCCACCAGGACGTGCTGGTGCTGGAGTTCGAGCCGCGGCTCAAGGACTTTCGCCCGCGCGCTTTAAACGGCCGCACCAGTAACCTGGGCAAGATGCTGCAACGTTTGCAGGCGGCGAAAACCCTGCAGGCGCTGTACGAAATCAGCGTAAATGAAATCCAGGCCATGACCGGTTACGACCGCGTGCTGATCTACCGTTTCGAAGACGAAGGCCATGGCCAGGTGATCGCCGAAGCGTCGGCGCCGTCCATGGAGCTTTTCAACGGGCTGTTCTTCCCTGCGTCCGACATCCCGGAGCAGGCTCGCGAGCTGTATCGCACCAACTGGCTACGGATTATTCCCAATGCGGCCTACGAGCCAGTCCCGTTGGTGCCCAGGCTGCGGCCGGATACCGGCGAACCGCTGGATTTGAGCTTTGCCACCCTGCGCAGTGTGTCGCCGATCCACTGCCAGTACATGCAGAACATGGGCGTGCTGTCATCCATGAGCATCTCGCTGATGGACGGCGACAAGCTCTGGGGCCTGATCAGCTGCGGCAATCGTGAACCCCTGCTGGTGCCGAACGAGTTGCGCACCGCCTGCCAGACCATCGGCCAGGTGCTGTCGTTGCAGATCAGCGCCATGGAAGCCCTGGAACTGAGCCGTCAGCGCGAGGAAAAACTTCAGGCGCTGGCGCTGCTTGATCAAGCGATGAAGGCCTCGGAGGACAATGTATTCGATGGCCTGGCCCAACAGGGCCAGTTGCTGATGGACCTGACGCGTGCAGGCGGCGTGGCGATCATTGATAACAAACAATTGCACCGCTACGGTAACTGCCCGGAACCGGCGCAGATCCGTGCGCTGCACAAATGGCTGCAGGAACGCGACGAACCGGTGTTCGCCAGCCACAATCTGGTTTCGTCATACCCACCGGCCGCCGAGTTCCAGGCACTGGCCAGCGGCGTCCTGGCCATGCAACTGCCCAAGCCTGTGGACAATGGTGTGCTGTGGTTCCGCCCGGAAGTCAAAGAGAACATCAACTGGAGCGGCGATCCGCAAAAGCCGCTGGACCTGGAAAACTCCGACGCCGGCCTGCGCCTCCGTCCCCGCACGTCATTTGAAATCTGGAAGGTCGAAATGGCCGGCATCTCCACCAAGTGGAGCCATGGCGACCTGTTCGCCGCCAATGACCTGCGCCGCTCGGCCCTGGAAAACGACCTGGCCCGCCAGGTGCTGCGCGAACAACAAGCCGTGCGGGCGCGTGAAGAGCTGGTGGCGGTGGTGTCCCATGACCTGCGCAACCCCATGACCGTGATCTCCATGCTCTGCGGCATGCTGCAAAAGGCATTCAGCTCCGACGGCCCCCATGCGTCACGGCGGATTTCCTCGGCCATCGATACCATGCAACAGGCGGCCGGGCGCATGAATGTGCTATTGGAAGACTTGCTCGACACGTCGAAAATCGATGCGGGGCGGTATGTGGTCAAGCCGGTGGCGCTGGATGTCAGCCAGATGTTCGAAGAGGCTTACTCCTTGCTCGCACCGCTGGCGTCGGAGAAAGGCATTGACCTGTCGTTCAACGCCGAGCCCGGCCTGCTGATCAACGCCGACCCGGAGCGCCTGTTCCAAGTCCTGTCGAACCTGATCGGCAATGCCATCAAGTTCACCCCACGCCAGGGCAATATCGGCATCAGTGCCATGAGCAATGGCGAAGAAATCGTATTCTCGGTGCGGGATTCGGGCGAAGGCATTGCGCCGGAACAATTGCCCCATGTGTTTGACCGCTACTGGACCCAGACCGAAAACAACCCCACCGGCAGCGGCCTGGGGCTTTACATCACCCAGGGCATCGTCCAGGCCCATGGCGGCAGGATCGTTGCCGAAAGTGAGGTGGGCCGAGGGAGTGAGTTCCGGTTTACGGTGCCAAAGCCGATCTGAAATAAACGCTGCTACATCTTGCGATACCGATGGCCGGGAACGTCTGCCCGGCCAGCGCCACTGATCATGGCGTACTCAGAGAGCGTCCTGGTGCGAGCCACCCTCCTTCAACCGAGCAAGAGGTATGTCCATGATCATCGGTCAATCGTTTCACAGCTATAACCTTCATCAAGCTGTACAAAACCCCCAGTCCCCGGTCAGTCCCGCGCAGCCGACACCCCCGGTTGACGCCGTCCCACAGGGACAAGACCAGAAACAAGCAAGAAAAGAATCGAACCTGGACCCTCTCGGACAGGGCTTCCTGATGTGAACCGACGCTGATCCCTTGCAAGGCGTGCTGCGCCCTGTGTTGCACGCTGTTAACAAAACACTGACATCCTCGGGGTTATGCTTTCCCGTTCTACTCTGCATGAGCGGCATTGTTGATGCCTCGACCCGACACCCTGCCCGCCGTTATCGCGGGCCCCCTTCTTCGCCGCCTGGAACCCCGGCGACTGGTCATGTGGCTGGTGGGAAGCCGCGCCCTGGCCTTGACGTTGAAGCTGTATGTACCTCAAGGCGAAACGCTGGAGATCGGCCTGGACGAACGCCAGTGCCAAGTCGTTGCCGCCGGGCGTCACGCTTTTATCCACCTGATCGATATCGCACTGGACCACGCACTGCCCCAGGACGTGGTTATCGGCTACGACCTGCTGATCGACACCCAGGGCATTGCGCAGTGGGCCGGGCATCTTCTATACCCTGGAGCCGGTACTGCGAACTTCGTATTGCACAGCCGCCTGCATCAGTTGGTGCATGGTTCGTGTCGCAAACCTCACCACCGTGCCGACGAAGGCCTGCTGTGCGTAGACCGTCTGCTGGCGGCTGCGCCACTCCCCACCGACCGTCCGGCCTTGCTGATGATGAGCGGCGACCAGATCTACGCCGATGACGTCGCCGGGCCGATGTTGCGGGCCATTCATGCCTTGATTGCACGCCTGGAGTTGTTCGACGAGTACCTGGAGGGCGCAGTGGTAGACGACAGCGCCAACCTCTACGGGCATCCTGCCAGCTATTACCACAGGGCCGACCTGCTGCCGGCGCTGGACAGCAACGAGACCCTGCGCGAACGGTTTTTCGGCGGTGTGAAGAAGCCGATTTTCACCAGCAGCACCGCAGACAATCACCTCGTGAGCTTCGCCGAGGTCCTGGCGATGTACCTGCTGGCCTGGTCTCCCACGCCCTGGACCCTGATCGCGCCCCAGCCGCCGCAATTGAGCCTTGAAGAACAGCAGCGTTACGCTCGTGAACAGGGGCTGATTGATCGGTTTCGTGACGGATTGCCGGGCGTTGCACGGGTGTTTGCCCACCTTTCGACCCTGATGATCTTTGACGATCACGACATCACCGATGACTGGAACCTCAGCGCCCAATGGGAGGAAACCGCCTACGGCCACCCCTTCTCCAAACGCATCATCGGCAATGCCTTGCTTGCCTATATGCTGTGCCAGGGCTGGGGCAACCAACCGCAGGCGTTTGGCGAACTGGTGAAACAAACCCAGGCCCTGACGGCCACGGCACATCACAATCACCTCGACGCCGGCGCGCAGGATGACTTGGTGCAAGCGCTGTTGAAGTTCCAGCACTGGCACTACGTACTCCCCACCAACCCCGCGCTGGTGGTGCTCGACACCCGCACCCGGCGCTGGCGCAGCGAGTTCACGCTCAAGCAACCCTCCGGCCTGCTGGATTGGGAAGCCTTGAGCGAGCTGCAGCAGGAACTGCTCGATCACCCCTCGGCCATCATCGTCTCGCCCGCGCCAATCTTTGGCGTGAAGCTGATAGAGACCGTGCAGAAAATCTTCAGCTGGTGCGGCCACCCCTTATTGGTCGACGCCGAAAACTGGATGGCCCATCGCGGCAGCGCCCAGGTGATTCTCAATATCTTCCGCCACTCCCGCACACCCGGTAATTACGTGATTCTGTCGGGGGACGTGCATTATTCGTTTGTCTACGAAGTGCTGATTCGCCACCGCAATGCGGGTCCCAGCATCTGGCAGATCACCAGCAGCGGCATCAAGAACGAGTTCCCGCCGCGTCTGCTGGAATGGTTCGACCGTCTCAACCGCTGGCTCTACTCCCCGCGCTCACCGCTTAACTGGTTTACCCGGCGCCGTACCATGCAGGTGGTGCCGCATATCCCGGAACATGCCGAGGCCGGCGAGCGCTTGTGGAATGCTGCGGGAATCGGCCAGGTGTTTTTCAACGAGAAGGGCCAACCCGAGGCGATTTATCAGCACAACGCGGATGGCAAGCCGCGTACGAAAATGACCGCGCCACGCCCCTGAAACAACACATCTGCCCTATTCAAAGCACACCGGCCGCGTTGTACAGTAGCGCCAGCCACGGAGTATCGGCGTCAACCACAGCTGGCCTCGGGAGCCAGTCCACGCAGGAAGCGCGTAAATGGACGATACAACCGGCAGTGAAATACCGCGTAATGACTTTTCCGACCTCAGCGCCGACCTGTTGCATGCCGTCATGGAATTGGTCAGCGACGGTATCTGGGACTGGAATGCCAATACCGGCTTCGTCTACCGCAATCCCGGTTGGTACGAAATGCTGGGTTACTCGCGCCACTCCCTGGAAAACAGCGTATTCACCTGGGAGAACCTGATCCATCCTGAGGATTACCCCCGGGTGATGAGCGGATTTGATGACTATATCTGCCAACGCGCGCCCCAATACCGGGCCGAATACCGCTGCCGCAAGCGCGACGGCAGCTACCTCTGGATCGAAGACCGTGGCTACGTCATCGCGCGCAATCCCGATAACTCGGTCGCGCGCATGGTGGGTGCGCACCGCGATATTCATACACGCAAATGCTCCATGGAACGCCTTCAACAGCGTAACCAGTCGCTTGAAGCGCTGGTGGTGGAACGCACCCTTGAATTGTCGCGCGTCAATCAGCAGCTGCAACTGCAATTGGACGAAAACCGCTCCCTGGCCGAACGGGACGCCTTGACCCGCATCGCCAACCGTTATCGCCTGGAAAAGGTATTGCTCGAACAGTGCAGCCGCGCCGAACGCTTTCGCCTGCCACTGGCGCTGGTGGCCATGGATATCGATGACTTCAAGCCGATCAATGACCGACATGGCCATGCCGTAGGCGATCAGACGCTGATACGGGTGGTTGAAGGCCTGGAAGCGTGCGTGCGTGCAGATGACGTGCTGGCGCGCTGGGGCGGTGATGAATTCATGCTGGTCTTGCCCAACAGTTCGCTGGAGACGGCCAGGGAACTGGCCGAACGGGTGCGTCATAAAATCCAGGAAATGCCCGCCGTGGGTGGCGCCAGGATAACCCTGAGCCTGGGCGTGGTGGAACGCCAGCCCGGTGAGTCACCGGCAGCGCTGATGACCCGCGCCGATCAGGCGCTGTATCGGTCCAAGGCGGCGGGTAAGAATGGCGTGTCGGAATAAAACCGGCGACCTGAGCGGGCTCACCTTCGGGAGTTGCCTTGACCTGACTCCCCTGCCCCCTGAAAATGCGCGACGCTTTTTTGTCTCTCCCCGTTTACTGAAGTAGTGAAATTTCAATGTCCGATTCGTACACCGCTGAATCCGCCGAAGCCTCCGTAACCGCCTTGCACGCCAAAGCCGAGTACGAGAACGCCATCAATCTTTCACAGCATGTGCCAGCGGCCAAGATCATCAGCGAAATGGTGCTGGACGCGTTTCACACCTCCAAGGAAAGCGACCAGATCCGCGAGTTGCGCCTGGCCATCCGTCAGGCCCATGACGCCTTTGACGATGACAAGGCGTACGAGCTGATGGGCCGGCTCAAGCAATTGAAGGACGCCGAAGCGGCCGATAACGCCGCCCTGGAAGACTTGAGCAGCAAGTTCTCGATCAGCCGCATCCTGTCCAGCTTCAAGGACGACCCCGAGTTCCAGGAACTGGTCTACGGCCTGGCCCTCAAGGTGCTGAACCAGTCGCACCAGGCCATCAGCAACCCGAGCGCCGGCAAGGGCAAGGCCGCGCGTGCCAAGAAAGAAGCCGAGGTGTTTGTGATCAGCAAGGACGGTACCAGTGTCACCCTGCCACTGCGCACTCCGCGCTCCAAACTCAACGTCGACCGTGAAGCATTCGAATTCCTGGGATTCAACTTTGTCGGTGAGGGCGATGAAGCCGAGCCGGAGGTAGAAAGCTTTGTCGATAACGCCGGCACTGAACAGCCGCTGAGCCGCAAGAACGTGATTGCGGCACTGCAACAGCAGACAGCCTTTGATGGCTACAGCATCGCCCAGCAGTAATCCATTGCCAGTCGCGCGGCAGGACTCAAAGGTGGGCCGGTTTGCCCCTGCCCACTTTTGCAGGCTTTTTCAGCCGACACCCACGATCTGCGTGGCGAACACCTGACGAAACCGCTCCATCTCCTGCCGGTTACCCACTGTCACCCGCACCCACTGCGGCCAGTTGCTCCATACCCGCCCCACCAGCACGTTCTGTGCAGCCAGCCGCTCGATCACCTGCTCTGCGGGTTGCTTGACGTCGATCATGAAGCAGTTGCTCTGCGAGGACGTGCACCTGAACCCTCGGTCCTTGAGCCACGCGATAGTCTCATCACGCACGGTGGCATTGAGCGCCTTGCGCTGGCCCAGCAGCTTGACGTCCTCCAGGCTGGCATGGGCACCCAGCAAGCTGGCACCCGCCGGCACATTGTCGCCGCCGAACACCGCCAGTTGCTCCAGCAATGCCGGGTGGCCGATTGCCAGGCCCAGGCGCGCACCGGCCATGCCGTAGATTTTCGAGAACGTGCGCAGTACCAGCAGGTCGTCGTGGTCGCTGGTCCAGCTCACGCAGCTGGGGGCATCGCAGAAATCGATATAGGCTTCGTCCACCACCAGCACGCTGCCCTTGGGTTTGTTGGCCAGCGCCTGACGGATGGCCTCGGTTGGCGTCAGGGTGCCGGTCGGGTTGTTGGGGTTGCACAGGTACAGCATGCCGGCCTGGGGATCAGCCGCGAGCATGGCCGGTACATCATGGGCATGCGCGGCATCGAGGTTCACTTCGCGCACCGGTGCCTGGTTCGACGCGGCCGCCTGGCGCGGCACTTCGTAGGACGGCGTGGCCATCACCAGGCCACGGGTTGGACGGGTGAATGCCAACACGGCATAGCGCAGGGCGGCCATGGAGCCGGCAAACACGGCCACGCGCTCTTCGGTAATACCTTGCTGCCGGGCGAACAGCGCAGCCAATGCGTACATGTGCGGGTAAGGATAACGTCCCGCTGCCGCACTGCCCCGCCCCATCGCCTCAAGCGCCGCCGTTGAGGGCCCGTAGGGGCTTTCGTTGTAGTTGAGCAATACCTTGTCAGAGGTCGCCGGCGCGGGGTTGGCGACGGCCCAATCCAGGCGCCCCAGCACCGGCAAGGCCGCGCCCAGGGCGAGAAGAGATCGACGGCTGACGCTGACCATGGCAACTACTCCTTGTAGACGAACGATGATTCCTACGGGTCGTACAGAGAAGTATGACGAGGAAAACGCAGCCTGATTTAGCGCTTTATTGTTGAGCAACACACATGTAACACTCGCGATCGCGACGTTGAAAAGCCCCGTGAGAGGCTCTAAATCGACGGTTTCGCGAAGGAAAAATGGACGATCATGACGAAAGGGAACTGGTGAGCACGTGATGCACAGACGGGAAAAAACCGAGCACCTGAAGAGCAACATCAGGTACTTGATCAAAAGTCGCGGCGAAACCCAGCTTTCGTTAAGCAGCGCCGCCGGCCTGACCAGGACCACCATCTACAACATCCTCGAAGGCAAGGTCGCCAACGTACAACAGTCGACCCTGCGCAAAATCTCCGACTTCTTCGGCGTCTCCTACGAAGAAATCGAAACCATCAATTTTGAAGCCAAGGAAATCATCGAGAGCCATGCTTCACCCCTGGGCAACATGAACCCGGCGGCGGTGCCTGTGCTCAAGGAAAGCCAGGTCATGCAGCACCTGGGCAAGCGTATCGGTGAGCTGGCCACGCTGTTCCCGCTGACTTACTACTTCGGCCTGTCCTGCAACTTGATCGGCGTACTGCTCGAGCACGCCATTACCGGTCTCAACGAGCCAGGGGACTTGCTGATCGTGCAAAAAGGCGCGTGCAGCGACGACAAGGAAAAGCTGGTGTACGACCGCGCCACCCAAAAGCTCTTCATTACCCTTGACCCTTGTGCGAACTCGGATCGCCTGTGTGTCATCGGCGATATCTTCGAGGAGCGCTTCAATGAACAGGCTTGAAGCACCGGTTGAAAACAGCAAATACAAGCTGCTGGGCTTTGAAAATGACAAGCGCCTGGCGGTGATCATGGTGATCGCCACGGGCAAGGTCATCAGGATCAAGCTCAGTGAAGTGCTCAACAGCGAAATGATGGACAACTTCAACAGGTTGGAAATCAAGAACCTCTACAAGAAGTTCTATTCACAAGGCGGTGCGCTCACGGCCTACGACATGAACGACCGCAATGAAAACTCATGGATGATCTACATCATCCTGAATCTGCTGCTGTTCACGTTTTATATCTTTACCAGTATCGCCGCGACCAAACCGATCTACCTGGAGTCAATGGGCATCATCGTGACGCCGGGCACGTTCCTGTATCCCCTGACCTTTCTGATCGTGGACCTGCTGAACGAAAACTTCGGGCTGCGCCTGGCACGCCGAGCGATCCTGTTTGCGTTTGCCAGTAACGCGATGATCATCATCCTGCTCTACGGCTCGACCTTCCTGCCGGGGCTGCCGGGCTGGAAACTCGATGGACCGTACACCGACGTGATCCTGCAAGTCTCGTCGGTGCTGATCGCCTCGTCGGTGTCATTCCTGGTGTCGGAGAACATCAACTCTTATCTGCTGTGCAAAATCAAGGAACTGACCAACTCCAGGTACCTGTACCTGCGGATTTTCCTCAGTACGTTCTTTGCGGTCATTATCGACAGCTTCCTGTTCTGCTTTATCGCCTTCTATGGCGTGATGCAGACCAGCGACATCCTGAGCATGATCTATGTGCAGATCGCGATCAAAGTCGGCTTTGCGTTCTTCAATATCCTGCCGGCCTATGGGGCGCGGTCGTTGTTCAAGCGCTATCTGACCAGTGCCAACGCCTGACCATTGGCTGATGGATAACTTTGTGGGAGGGGGCTTGCCCCCGATGGCGGCCTCTGGGCCGACCAGGATGCTGGATCAGACCGAGTACATATCCGTTTCTGCGGTAACGGCTGCTTAGGGTTCCGCCCTGACGGCGGCTCACTTTTGAAAAGCGCAAAAGTAAGCAAAACGCTCTT
>NZ_CVTN01000058.1:0-33556 GCF_900004915.1 Pseudomonas sp. 31 R 17 | reverse complement strand
GATTCAAGCCTGCGTTCGGCCAGCGTGGTTTAACGGGGCGCCTAGGATCAAAAGCAGATCAAGAGCGACTCGCTTCGCATCGTGGTTACGGTTGAGCGCTACAGAGCTGTGTAGATACCTATGCTCATCGGGGGCAAGCCCCCTCCCACATTTGGACCTCACTTGGCTGTTGATCGAGTTACTTCAGTTGCAGCTTGTGCTTGAGGCTCTGCATCACATCCGCTTTATTCTGCAGATACTCCTCCAAGCCCCGGGCGCGCAGGTTGCACGCATCGCAGTTGCCGCAGCCTGTCCCTATGACGCCGTTGTAGCAGGTCAGCGTCTGCTCGCGTACCAGCTCCAACTGCTCGTAGTAATCGGCCAGAGCCCAGGTCTCGGCCTTGTTCAGCCACATCAGCGGGGTATCGAGGCGCACGTCGTATTCCATGCCAAGCTTCAGGGCCTGGTTCAGCGCCTTGACGAACTCGTCGCGGCAATCCGGGTAACCCGAGAAATCGGTTTCGCACACGCCGGTGATCACGGTCTCGGCCTTGACTTGATAGGCGTAGATCGCGGCCAGGGTCAGGAACAGGATGTTACGCCCCGGCACGAAGGTGCTCGGCAGGCTTTCGCCTGAGCTGTTCACGGTGGGCACGGGGATGTTGTCACGGGTGAGGCTGCTGATGGCCAGCTCATTGAGCAGGGACACATCCATCACCTTGTGCACGGTGGCGCCCAACTGCTTGGCCAACGTGCGGGCCACTTCGATCTCCGCCACATGGCGCTGGCCATAATCGAAGGTGATGCAGTGCACTTCGTCATACTGCTTCAATGCCTGGATCAGGCAGGTGGTCGAGTCCTGCCCGCCACTGAAGACCATAACGGCTTTTTTACTCATTGCTTTGCTTCCTGCATTCGAAGAATTTGGGTGTAGGAGCGAGGCGGGCGGCTAGCCCTTGCTCGCGAAAAACGTCAACGATAACGCAGCGTATCCGGTTTGGCGCAGCGCTCAATAAAAAACCCCGCGCTTCTTGCGAAGGCGGGGCCTTTACTGCTCAGACCACTCAGTGTGCGTAGGTCAGCAACAGCTCTTTCGGTACCTGGAAATCCAGGGACATCATCACGCTGAGCGCGGTGATGGTGAAGATCGAGAACACGAACAGCTTGCGCGCCCAGACGGTGTCATCCACCGCCTTGTAGCCGGTCCAGGCCATGTACAACCAGTACATGCCCATGGCCGCGGCGACGGCGAGGTAGCTCATGCCGGCATAGCCACTGAAGGTCAACATCAAGGTCGCCACGAGGAAGGCCAGGATGTAGAGCAGGATGTGTTTCTTGGCCACCTGGATGCCACGCTTGACCGGCAGAACCGGAATCGACGCAGCCAGGTAGTCATTGAAGCGGAAAATCGCGATGGCGTAGGAATGCGGCATCTGCCACAGGCTGAACATCACCAGCAGCACCAGCGCGGCCATGTCGAAGCTATTGGTTACAGCCACATAACCAATCACCGGCGGCATCGCCCCCGACAGACTCCCCACCAGCGTGCCGTGTACCGACTTGCGCTTGAGGTAGAGGCTGTAGAGGCCGACGTAGATGACAAAGCCGATCACGGCAAACAGCGCCGCCAGCGGGTTGGCCACCTTGTACAACAACACCACGCCCGCAACACCCAGGACGGTCGCGAAGATCAGTGCCAGTTTCAGGGAGATAAGGCCCTGGACCAGCACGCGATTCTTGGTGCGCTCCATCTTGATGTCGATGTCACGGTCGATGCAGTTGTTGAACACGCATCCGGAAGCTACCACCAGGGAGGTGCCGATCATCGCCGCCAGGAAGATGGCCAGATCGACATGTCCCTTGGAGGCCAGGAAGAAACCGCCCGCCACAGAAAGCACGTTACCGAAAATGATCCCCGGTTTGGTGATTTGGATAAAGTGCTTAAGCGACATCGGGTCTTACCTCACTTCGCCATCATGTAGGTGTGGATGCTGAACATGATCCACAGCGACAGACCAACCAGCAGAACGATCACCAGGCCTGCAAACACGAACGCAATCACGTTCTCGCGCTGCTCTTTGGAACGATCCAGGTGCAGGAAGTACACCAGGTGAACCAGGACCTGAATTACCGCGAACGCCAGGACGATCATCAAGGTGATCGACTTCGGCAGGGTTGGGTACATCACCAGGCCGAACGGGATCAGGGTCAGGATGACCGACAGGATGAAGCCGATGGCGTAAGACTTTACGCTGCCGTGGCTTGAATCGTGGCTGTCATGGGAGTGTGCATTAGCCATTACAGAGTCCCCATCAAGTAAACGACGGTGAATACGCAGATCCAGACCACGTCCAGGAAGTGCCAGAACAGGCTCAGGCAGCTCAGGCGGGTCTTGTTGGTGTTGGTCAGGCCGTGCTTATTGACCTGATACATCATCACCGCCATCCACAGCAGGCCGGCGGATACGTGCAGACCGTGGGTGCCGACCAGCGTGAAGAACGCCGACAGGAAACCGGAACGGTGCGGGCCGTAGCCTTCGGAGATCAGCAGGTGGAACTCGTTGATCTCCATGCCGATGAAGCCCAGGCCGAACAGGAAGGTCAGGCCCAGCCAGCTCAGTACGCCTTTCTTGTTGCCCTTGTAGAAGGCCAACATGGCGAAGCCGTAGGTGATCGAACTGAACAACAGCAAGGCGGTTTCGCCGAGCACGTACGGCAGTTCGAAGATGTCGTGGCCCGACGGGCCACCCGCTACGTTGTTTACCAGTACCGCGTACACCGCGAAGATCGACGCAAACAAGATGCAGTCGGTCATCAGGTAGAGCCAGAAACCGTAGACGGTTATTGGCCCCGAGTCGTGGTGATGGTCATCGTGCCCATGGTCATCGACATGGGCGTGTCCAGCATTGGTCACTAAGTTCGACATGGTTTAAGCCTGTTCCAACGAGGTTTCTACACGGTTGGCCGGGATTTTCTTCTCGGCTACCAGGCGAGCGTGCTGCTCGGCTTCGATGCGTTCGATCGTTTCGACCGGCACCATGTAGCCTTGATCATCACGGGCAGCGTGAATGATGAAGTAACCGATGGTGCCTACCAGGCCCACGATTGCCAGCCACCAGATGTGCCAGATCATCGCGAAACCGAACACGGTCAACAGCGCACCCATCACCACGCCAGTGGCGGTGTTGTTTGGCATGTGGATCGGCTCGTAGTGCTTGGGCTTCTGGTACGCAGTACCGTCTTCCTTGGCTTCGGTGAACGCATCAATGGTGTTCGCGGTAGGAATCACGGCGAAGTTGTAGAACGGCGGTGGCGACGAGGTCGACCATTCCAGGGTGTGGCCATTCCATGGGTCGCCGGACTCGCACATGTTCTGCTTGCGGTCACGGACACTCACGTACAGCTGGATCAACTGGCAGGCAATACCCACAGCGATCATCACCGCACCGAACATGGCGACGTACAGGTACGGCACCCACTCAGGGTTGGTGGTGGCGTTCAGACGACGGGTCATGCCCATGAAGCCCAGTGCATAGAGCGGCATGAACGCGACGAAGAAGCCCGAGATCCAGAACCAGAATGCAGCCTTGCCCCAGCCTTCGTGCAGCTTGAAGCCGAACGCTTTCGGGAAGTAGAAGCTGAAACCTGCGATGTAGCCGAATACCGCGCCGCCGATGATCACGTTGTGGAAGTGAGCGATCACGAACAGGCTGTTGTGCAGGACGAAGTCAGCACCCGGGATGGCCAGCAGTACGCCGGTCATGCCGCCGATGGCGAAGGTCACCATGAAGCCCAGGGTCCACAGGACCTGGCTGGTCATGCGCAGACGACCGTGGTAGATGGTGAACAGCCAGTTGAACAGCTTCACCCCCGTCGGGATGGAAATCAGCATCGTCGCCAGGCCGAAGAAGGCGTTGACGCTGGCCCCCGAACCCATGGTGAAGAAGTGGTGCAGCCACACCATGAAGCCCAGTACCGAAATGGCGCCCGATGCGTAGACCATCGAGTGGTGACCGAACAGGCGCTTGCCGGTAAAGGTCGAGATCACTTCGGAGAAGATACCGAACGCCGGCAGGATCAGGATGTACACCTCAGGGTGACCCCATGCCCAGAACAGGTTCACGTACATCATTGGATTGCCACCAAGTTCATTGGTGAAAATGTGGAAATCCAGGTAACGGTCAAGCGACAGCAGCGCCATGGTAGCGGCCAGGATCGGGAACGAAGCCACGATCAGCACGTTTGCCCAGGTGCAGGTCCAGGTGAAGATCGGCATGTCCATCAGTTTCATGCCGGGGGCGCGCATCTTCAGGACGGTGGCCAGGAAGTTGACCCCCGTCAATGTCGTCCCCAATCCTGATAACTGTAGCGCCCAGATGTAGTAGTCCACACCCACGCCCGGACTGTATTGCAGCCCCGACAATGGCGGATACGCAACCCAACCGGTCTTGGCGAATTCGCCGACGCCCAGGGACACGTTGATCAGCACCACGCCGGACACCAGCAGCCAGAAGCTCAGGGAGTTCAGGAACGGGTAGGCAACGTCACGCGCACCGATCTGCAGCGGCAAGGCAAGGTTCATCAGGCCGGTGAAGAAAGGCATCGCCATGAAGATGATCATGATCACACCGTGGGCGGTGAAGATCTGGTCATAGTGCTCAGGTGGCAGGTAGCCAGGCGAACCCTCGGTGGCCATGGCCAACTGGGTACGCATCATGATGGCGTCGGCAAAACCACGCAGCAGCATGACCATGGCCACGATGACGTACATGACGCCGATTTTCTTGTGGTCGACCGAGGTCAGCCACTCGGTCCACAGGTAGGTCCACTTCTTGAAGTACGTGATACCCGCAAACAGTGCCAGACCACCCAGCGCGATCATGGCGATGGTCACCATCACGATCGGCTCGTGGAATGGGACCGCGTCCCAACTTAATTTACCAAACATCGTTTACTCCTCTGCCCCAGCAGTTGAATGCGCGCCTGTGTCAGAACCTTCAACCACGGCCACTTCTTTCTTCTCATGCTTGACCGGCTTGCCTGGCTTCATACCTTCGTACTTGTCGACGATTTTCTGAAACAGGTTCGGTTCAAACGCGGAGTACAGCGCGACAGGGTTGTTCTGGCTTGGTTTGGTCAGGGCGTCGTATTCAGCTTGATCAAGCTGTTTAGGTGCGGCCTTGACTTCGGCTACCCAGGCGTCAAATTCTTCCTGGCTCGTCGAGATCGCTTTGAATTTCATGCCGGTGAAGCCAGCGCCGCTGTAGTTGGCGGAGATGCCTTCCATTTCAGCTTTCTGGTTGGCGATCAGGTGCAGCTTGGTCTGCATGCCTGCCATCGCGTAGATCTGGCCGCCCAGGGCTGGGATGAAGAACGAGTTCATCACGGCGTCGGAGGTGATCTTGAAGTTCAGCGGAGTGTGTTCCGGGAACCGGATCTGGTTCACAGTGGCGATACCCAGGTCCGGGTAGATGAACAGCCACTTCCAGTCCAGCGCGACCACTTCGATGTTGATCGGCTTGACGTCAGATTCCAGCGGACGGTACGGGTCCAGTGCGTGGGTGGACTTGTAGGTCACATAACCCAGGGCAATGATGATGAGGATCGGGACCAGCCACACCGCGATTTCGATCTTGGTGGAGTGCGACCACTTCGGCGCGTAGGTGGCGCTGGTGTTGGACGCGCGGTATTTCCAGGCGAAGGCGAAGGTCATGATAATCACAGGGACCACGACCAGCAGCATCAGCAGGGTGGCGGTGATGATCAGGTTTCGTTCATCCAGACCGACCTGTCCTTTTGGGTCGAGCAAGGTCCACTTGCAGCCTCCCAGCATTAACATCATGCCAAGCAGCGGCAAAAAGCCTAGTAATCGGGGGTACCTGTTTTTACTCATCTCACGACCTCTAAAGCAGCTTGCGCAATGCAGTTGGGTTTTGATCGCCAACACTTCACCCTGCCAAGGGTTGGCATTTCTCTTCAATTGAATAAGAGCCAGCCCGCTACGTCATAGGTGTACGTTTCACGGACCTGCGGTGAGTTCTTATTCGATTTCGTGGCTAAAGGCCTTGTTACAGACCAATTCCATTTGGTGCGGAATAGTTGAAAGGCTGCCGGAACCTGGGATCGCACAGAGCCTTCCATCTGCTCCTCGACCGCTCCAATGCTCAAATATTGAACAGCACCGGACATTCAGTGCGGGCGATTGTAGTTAGCTAGCGATGTATAAACCATGTCTGATACAGAAATAATTTTTATCGATTACAGCAATAATCCTTCACCATTCCTGCAACGGTTCGCGATGTTATCGCGTTCAATTCTCAACAAAAACCACAAAAACTGCCGGGCTATTGGGCAGATTGCCACTCCCCTTACAACCTGTAAGGGCATGGCAAAGGGAGTAAAGTCCCCATAAAACCAGGCATTTACTCACCCTGCCCATGCTGAACCCGTGAGCGTTTCGCGCTGCCTTTCAAACCACGAACTGACAGCACAGTTTGCGCACCGGATGCAAATCCAAAGCTCGATTCTGCTCGTTGCGCAGCTCCTGCGACGGCCTCCGTGTGACAACATGTCGCATGCTGCGCGCCGCTTTTGTTGCCGCTCGTCACAGCACTTTCACAAATCCCCGCGAACAAAAACGCCCCGGCCTGCACTCAAGCAGATCGGGGCGTCTCGTGGCGCGGGCTCAGGCGTTGGGGTGGCGGTTACGGTAGATGCACAGGGGCACCAGGATCACGGTCAGCACGAACGCCACCAATGCCCATTGCGCCAGGGACAGGCCAAGGATCGGCGGATAGGGCGTGCTGCAGAAGCCGTCGACCTGAAAGCCCAGGGGAAACACTTTGGCCAGGGGCAGGTCATCGACGATCGGCTGCAGCACATCGATGCCGCAACTGACCTGAGGGAAGAACTGGGTGTACACATGGTGACCGGCAGCTGCCACACCGCCCACGGCGCTGAGCACCACCAGCCCTTCAAAGAGCGTGACGGCGCCTTTGGTGCGCATCGCGGCACCGATGAACGCGAAGAACGCGATCAGCAGCAAGGCATAGCGTTGCAGGATGCACAATGGGCACGGCGCTTCGCCCAACACCACTTGCATGTACAGCGCGCCGCCGATCAGCGCCAGGCAGATGATGCCCAGCAACACCAGAAAGCGCCGCTCCCTGCCCAAACGCATTTCGTCACTCATCTCCGGTTTCCTTTGTTTGTTTGCTCAATGGCAACAAGTTTACACACAGGCAGTGGTTAAAACAGAGAAGGGTTAACGCCGGATTAATCGAGAAAAATGCAGAGCTAATGTGGGAGGGGGCTTGCCCCCGATGCGATGTGACAGCAAAAGACAAGCTGACTGACCCACCGCTATCGGGGGCAAGCCCCCTCCCACATTGAACAGCATGGCTGCTGAGGGATTATTCCAGTGCCGCAGCGGGGCCGAAGAACTCATAGCGCACCTGCTTGTGCGGTACACCCAACGCCTTGAGGTGGCGCTTGATCGCCGCCATGAAACCCTTGGGCCCCAGGAAGTACGCATCAATATCGCGCTGCTCGGGCAGCCACGCCGCCAGTTGCTCCTGGCTCAGCAGGCCGATCTTGTCCGCCGGCGGGCTCACGCCGTCGTCCTCGGCATAGCAATAGAAACGCTTGAGCTGCGGGTGCCTGGCCGCCAGCGTATCCACCCAGTCACGGAACGCATGCACGCCGCCGTTACGCGCGCAGTGGATAAAGTGCACCGGGCGCTGGGTGGCCAGGGCCGCTTCGAGCATCGGCAGGGTTGGCGTAATGCCCACCCCGCCGCTGATCAGCACCAGCGGCTTGTCGCTGGCGGCCAGGGTGAACTCGCCTGCAGGGGGGAACAGGTCAACAGTTGCGCCAACATGCAGTTGATCATGCAGGTAATTGGACACCCGCCCGCCGGCTTCGCGCTTGACGCTGATGCGGTACACCCCGGCATCGCTCAAGGCCGACAGGGAATAGTTGCGACGCACTTCCTCGCCATCGAGCACCAGCTTCATGCCGATGTATTGGCCGGGGGCAGCGTTGAGGATCGGGCCGTTGTCCACCGGGGCGAAGTAGAACGAGATGATCTCGGCGCTCTCCTCCACACGCTTGACCAGCACGAACGGCCGCGCACCGCGCCAGCCACCGGGCGCCTGGGCTTTCTCGTCGTAGATAGCCGCTTCGGCGCCGATCAGGATGTCCGCCAACTGGCCATACGCCGCGCCCCACGCGCTCATTACTTCAGGGGTGGCTATCTCGCTGCCCAGCACCTCGGAAATAGCCCGCAGCAGGCACGCACCGACGATCGGGTAGTGCTCCGGCAGGATCTGCAAGGCCACGTGCTTGTTGATGATCCTGGCCACCAGGTCGCCCAGTTGATCCAACTGGTCGATATGCCGCGCGTACATCAACACGCCATTGGCCAGGGCGCGGGGCTGGTCGCCGCTGGCCTGGTGGGCCTGGTTGAACAGTGGGCGAACTTCAGGGTATTCGGACAGCATCATGCGGTAGAAATGGGTGATCAGCGCTTCGCCGCCACTTTCCAGCAGGGGCACGGTGGATTTGACGATGGCACGGTCTTGGGCACTCAGCATGGGAGACTCCTGGGTCTTTTCAGTCATTACCCTTGGGTAATCAGTAATCATGCCAATTAATAAACCGTTATTTTTCATAGCGTTAAAGATTGTGTAGTCAGTATGACCTCCTACAACTTATAGTCATAAGGACTACAAGGAGTCATTATGACTGCAAAACCGCTGCTCACCGCCCTGCTGCCGCTGGTTGCCGACCTGACACGGGAACTGCCCGAAGGCGAGCGTTATCGACGCCTGCTGCAAGCCATGCGCGCCCTGCTGCCATGCGATGCCGCCGCGTTGCTGCGCCTGGATGGCGAGTGGCTGGTGCCGCTGGCCGTGGATGGCTTGAGCGCCGATACCCTGGGCCGACGTTTCAAAGTCAGCGAGCACCCGCGTTTCGAGGTGTTACTGAGCAGCCCCGGCCCTACCCGCTTCGACAGCGACAGCCCGTTGCCCGACCCTTACGACGGTCTGGTGGACGGCCTGCACGGGCATCTGGAAGTCCACGACTGCATGGGCTGCCCGCTGTTTATCGACGACCGGCCCTGGGGCCTGCTGACCCTGGACGCCCTCGACACCGAGCGCTTTGAACGGGTCGAACTCGACGCCCTGCAAGCCTTTGCCAGCCTTGCCGCCGCCACCGTCAACGTCGCCGAGCGCATTGAACGCCTGGCGTTGCGCGCCGAAGACGAGCATCAGCGTGCCGAGATCTACCGTCAGGCCAGCGGCCAGCAGCACAAGGAAATGATCGGCCAGAGCAAGGCGCACAAACACCTGGTGGAAGAAATCAAACTGGTGGGCGGCAGTGACCTGACCGTGCTGATCACCGGTGAGACCGGGGTCGGCAAGGAGCTGGTGGCCCAGGCGATCCACGCCGCGTCGGCGCGTGCCGACAAACCCCTGATCAGCCTCAACTGCGCCGCGCTGCCCGAGACCCTGGTGGAAAGCGAACTGTTCGGCCATGTGCGCGGCGCGTTCACCGGTGCGCTGAATGAACGCCGGGGCAAATTCGAACTGGCCAATGGTGGCACGCTGTTCCTGGATGAAGTGGGCGAGCTGTCGCTGACGGTGCAGGCCAAGCTGCTGCGGGTGCTGCAAAGCGGCCAGTTGCAGCGCCTGGGTTCGGACAGGGAGCATCAGGTGAATGTGCGCCTGATTGCCGCCACCAATCGTGACCTGGCGGAGGAAGTCCGCAATGGCCGCTACCGCGCCGACTTCTACCACCGCCTGAGCGTCTACCCACTGAAAGTGCCTGCGCTGCGTGAACGCGGGCGCGACGTCCTGTTGCTGGCCGGGTTCTTCCTGGAGCAGAACCGCTCACGCATGGGCCTGGGCAGCCTGCGCCTGACCAGCGATGCCCAGGCGGCGCTGCTGGCCTACGACTGGCCGGGCAATGTGCGCGAGCTTGAGCACTTGATCGGACGCAGCGCGCTCAAAGCCCTGGGCCACTGCCGCGAGCGGCCGAAGATTCTCAGCCTGAGCGCTTCAGACCTGGACCTGCCGGATGTCAGCGCAGCGACCCTCGACGCACCGCTCGCCAGCGCCCCCGACGTCACCGGCGACCTGCGCCAGGCCACCGAACACTTCCAGCGCCAGATCATCAGCGCCTGCCTGGAACGCCATCAACACAACTGGGCCGCCGCCGCCCGCGAACTGGGCCTGGACCGCGCCAACCTCGGCCGCATGGCCAGGCGACTGGGCCTGAAATAACCCGAAATGTGGGAGGGGGCTTGCTACACAACGCTGTAGCGCCCACCCGTAACCACGATGCAAAGCGAGTCGCTCTTGATCTGCTTTTGATCTCAGGCGCCCCGTTAAACCACGCTGGCCGAACGCAGGCTTGAATCCGTGGGTAACCCGGCAGGACGCCGGGTTAGCCGCCCCGCGCCATGGATGGCGCGTGGCGGCGGCCCACGGATTCAAGCCTGCGTTCGGGCACACCGAGCCCAAGCGAGGTGCCGAGTGGTGGGGCAAGAGCGTTTTGCTTACTTTTGCGCTTTTCAAAAGTGAGCCGCTGTAAAAGCGGAACCCATAGCAGCCGTGACCGCAGAAACGGATATGTACTCGGTCCAATCCAACATCCTGGTCGGCCCAGAGGCCGCCATCGGGGGCTTGCCCCCTCCCACATCAGACCTGTTTCGCATGCAAAATCGGGGTGGCAGGCCGGGGTTTGCGAAACACCAGCACATTGCCCAGCATCACCAGCACCAACCCCGCCAGCGCCGGGGCGGTCCACTGATAGCCCTCGGCAAATGCCGACACGTTCAGCGCCACCACCGGGAACAACACGGTGCAATAGGCCGCCCGCTCCGGCCCCATGCGCCCCACCAGCGTCAGGTAGGCGGTAAAGCCAATTACCGAACCAGGGATCACCAGGTACCACAGCGCGCCGATATACCGCGCACTCCAGTCCATCTCGAACGGAATACCACGCACTGCGCAATAGGCCGCCAGCATCGCCGCACCATAGGCCATGCCCCAGGCATTGGTGGTCAACGGCTTGAGCCCGGCTTTCTGCTGCAAGCTCGAGAGCATATTGCCCGCCGAAAAGCACATCGTGCCCAGCAAGGCCAGGCCCAGGCCGAGCAAGGTCTGCGGGCTGGCGGTGTGCCCGGCCACCTCCGGCCAGAACAGAAAGCCCAGGCCCAGCAGCCCAAGCGCGCCGCCCATCAACACATTGCGTGCGACCCGCTGACCGAAAAACACCCGGGCATTCAGCGCGTTCCACAAGGTCGCCGTGGAAAACACCACCGCCACCAGCCCGCTGGGGATCCACTGGCTGGCGGTGAGAAAACACATGAAATTGACGCAAAACAGGCACAGACCCTGCGCCAGGCAAATCAGGTGCCCGCGCCGGTTCATCACCTGCAGCCGGCGGCTGAGCAGCAACAGCACGAACAGCACCAGCGCCGCCAGGCCGAAGCGATAAACGATCGATACGGGAATCGCCACCACGCCCAACTGCCATTTGAGCGCGATCCAGGTGGTGCCCCAGATCAGCACCGTGAGTAGATACAAGGAAAGGTTCATAGCGGGCTCCGATAAGTGAGCCACAGTGTCGCTTTTACCGCGTGCGGTTCTCTTGCACATTCTTGCGCTTTTGTAGGAAGCGGGGCTCACAGCGCCATGACGGCGCGGTAGGATGCAAAACGTCGGAGAACACAGCATGCCAGCACTGGAATCCCTGCAAGTCTTTCAAGCCCTTAACCGCTCGCCCAACGCACGCCTGCAAGCCTGCGCCGAGCTCGGTGACGGTTTGTCCGCAGCATTGTGGAGCAACCACCACGATTCCCAGGATTACCAGGCGCCCAGCCATCACACGTTGTCGTGCTACATCGGCGGCGGCACCGGCACTTTTCGCCGTGACCAGCCGGGCGTCAAGGGCGGTCCGGACAAACTGTGCATCCTGCCGGCCGAGCATCAATCGGCGTGGGTGATCAATGGCCAGATCCGCCTGGCCCATGTGTATTTCAGCCCCGAACAATTTGCCCTCGGCTGCGTCACCCTGCTCGACCGCGAACCCCGCGAGCTGCAATTGCGCGAAGGCACCTTCCTCGAAGACGCCCGCCTGTCCGGATGCTTTCACCAGTTGATTGCCCTCAATTGGCACGAGCCCGGCGAGCGCCTGCTGACCAGCAGCCTGGCCCACGAAATGCTCAGTCACACCCTGCTCAGCCAGGTCGGCGCCCGTGACGGGCTGCGGGTAAAAGGTGGGCTGGCCGCGCACCAGCGGCGGCGGTTGGTGGAGTACATCGACCAGCACCTGCAGGACGCCATCAGCCTCGGCCAACTGTCGAGCCTGTGCGCGCTGTCGGAGTACCACTTCGCGCGCATGTTCCGCCAAAGCTTCGGCCTGCCGCCCCACCAGTATTTGCTGGCGCGCCGGCTGGCCCGCGCGAAGAGCCTGCTGCGCGGCAGCGCCCTGGCCGTGGGGGAGATCGCCTTGATGTGCGGTTTCTCCAGCGCCAGTCATTTCAACCAGCGCTTTCGCCAAGCCATGGGGGCGGCGCCCGGGGACTATCGCCAGGCCTTTCGCGCCTAGCCCATCAAGCCCAGCGTCTTGGCCTTGGCCACCGCCTGGGTGCGTCGCTCCACCCCGAGTTTGCTGTGGATACGCCGCGCATGGGTCTTGACCGTGTGCAGGGAAATATACAGGCGGTCGGCAATTTGCAGATTGGAGTTGCCCAGGGCGATCAACTGCAACACTTCCAGTTCGCGCTGGCTCAGCGGGTTTTGCGTGACGCCGACGGGCGACGCTTGCGGTTCGAGCCCCAACTCACTCAATAAGCCCGGTGCACGCAGACGCAACTCGCGCACCGCCTGCTGCACCTGGCAACGCGCCGCCAATGCCAGGCCGGCTTGCAGCGCCAGTCGCGCCCGGGTCGGCTCTCCCAGGCGCCAGGCCACCTCGCCCAGCACCAACTGCAGCTCGGTTTCCAGGCACAGCATGCCGCGTTGCCGGGTGCTGTCGAGCAAGGCGCCGAGGCGCTCGAGCGGCTGTTCGGCGCAGCCCAGCCTGACCTCGGCCAGCACCAGCAGGTACTCAAGACGCGGGATCAATTCCAGTGTGGCCGGCGGCGCCTGCTTGGCGCAGGGTCCGTGAAAATGACGCAACACGCGGCGCACGGCTTCCACCGTCAATTCCGCGCGCCCCTGCTGCAACCAGAAGTGCCCGCTGACCAACAACAGTACCGCGCGGTACACCAGCACGGGAACGTGACGCTGCTGCATCAGCCGCTCGGCATCGCGCAGCTGGATAAACGCCTGGGCGTAATCACCGCGATTGGCCGCCAGCAGCGCCAGCCCGAGAAACCCGTAGAGCACCCGTTTGTCCTGGCTGTGCAGGCAGATGTTCATACCAGCCTCGAAGCACTCGCCCGCCAGGGCGTCCTGCCCTTGACGCAACGCCAGATGTCCGCGTCGCAGGGCGATACGCCCCATCAGTGGCCCCGCCTGCAAGCGCTGCTCGGCCAGCATCGCCTGCACGCTTTCCAGCAGGCTTTGCGCCCGGTAAGGCGCGCCGCGCTGTTCCAGCAACTGGGCGTGATCCAGCTCCAGCAAGGCCTCCAACACCAGCGAACCGTGGGCGCGGGCCAGGCACAGCGCTTCGCGATTGAAGGTTTGGGCGACATCCAGCTCACCACGCAGCAGGGCTTGCTGGGTCAGGCCCGACAGGCACATCAGGCGCGATGTCCAGGCACTCTCGGGCAGGGCTTGCAGCGCCTCCAGAAAATGCGCGCGGGAACCCTCGGCATCGCCGCTCAGGTGCAGCAGCCAGCCGGCCTGCGCCTGCCAGCGCGCCACCAGATGACGCTGCGCCGTCGCCGTGGGTCGCGGCGCGAATCGAGCCAACTGGTCGATGCACAGCGCCGCCTGCTCGAAGCGCCCGGCAAACAGCAGTGCGGCCGTGACCAGCCCGACCAATTGCGCCGAGCCGAGCATCAATTCATCACCATGCTGCTCATGCAGGCGCAACAGCAGCACGGCATTTTGCCCGCGAAACAAGTCTTCGAAACTGAAGTGCTGCAGCAGGCTCACCGCCGCCTCGTATTCCTGCGCCAGCAGCGCCTGCTCGAAGGCGGCCTGCCAGTCCTGCTCGGCACTGAACCACTGGCAGGCACGCCGGTGCCAGGCGCGCTTGGCCGGCCAGGGCTCTTCGCGCAGCAGGCGCGCCAGGGGTGCAAACATCTGCAGCCAATCGGTGCTGCCTTCCCAGGGCTGGATAAACGCACCGAGCGCTTGCAGCTCACGCAGGTACTGAGCACCGTCACCAAAGCCGAAAAGATGCTCACACAGGCCCGCATTGAAACGCGGCAGATTGGCCAGCACCCGCCAGGCTTCGGCCAACTCCACCGGCAAGCTGTTGAACACTTCGTGTTGCAGATAATCGAGCAAGGTTTTATCGGCATGGCCGTCATTGAGTAACGCGATGCGCGCGCCGGCACACCAGCCTGCGCTGAATTGCATGACGCTCTCGACAGTCTGTCCAGGCCCGAGCAATGCCTGGATTTCCGTAGTGCTGAAGGCCAGTTCAGTGCTGCCGCACTCCAGCAATTCGTCATCGAGCAGCAGCCGCGGCCAATTGCACGATGGCCGGCGTCGCGCGCCCAGCCACCAGGTCAGCACCGGGCTGCTGGCGGCGAGCAACCGGTCCAGCAAGGCGTCCAGTTCGGGCGCCGGCAGGCGGCAGAAATCATCCAGGCACACCCACGCCGTGGGTTGCCAGCGGCCCAGATCCAGCAATAACGTGGCTTCATCGGTGTAGGGCAAACCAAGGCTGTGGGCCAGGCGCCGGGAAAAATCATCAGGGCACGCCACGCCACCATTGAGTGCCAACCAGTACACCTGGCAACCGGGCGGCGCCTGCAGTGCACATTCGGCGAGCAGCGCGCTCTTGCCACTGCCAGCCGGCGCACACAACAACTTCACACGCGCCGGCGCCGCGAGCAACGCTGCGGCCAGGCGCGGGCGCAGCACATGGTGGGCGGACAGCCGAGGCATGAATCCAGGACGGTCCAGGCAGCGTGTCAGGGCGGTCATTGCTGCATCCTGATTTTTTATTGTGATGCAACCCTAGTCCTGTGGTGGGCGGTTGTTGAAGAAGTATTCAGCACAATGATTGAAAGACATGCACGAAACCCAATGTGGGAGGGGGCTTGCTCCCGATGGGGGTGTATCAGTCAACCATCCATTGACTGACACTCCCCCATCGGGAGCAAGCTCCCTCCCACATTTTGAATGCATTTCTCATCCGAAATCAGCGCACGCCTTCAGACCTGAGCGCCGCCGGGGTGTAGTCCGCTGCCTTGGCCGCGAAGCCGAACACGAAGCTGCTCTTCTCCTCGTTCTTCATGCCCAGTGCGAGGTAGCGCCCGGCAATCAGGTCGTAGAGGGTTTCCACGGTATAGGCCGGCACCTGGTGGTCGTAATAGAACTGTGCATGGCCTTCGGCGACGCGCCACAGTTGGCCGCGACCGTCGTAGTGGTCCACCAGGGCGACCTGCCAGCTGTCTTCGTCGATGTACATGTGGCGCTTGGCGTAGATGTGCCGCTCGCTCGGCTTGACGGTGCCGACCACTTCCCAGACGCGATGCAGCTCATAGCGGGTCAGGTCCTGGTTGATATGCCCGGCCTTGATGATGTCGTCGTACTTGAGGGTGGGCGAGTCGAGCTTGTAGCTGTTGTAAGGGATGTACAGCTCCTTCTTGCCCACCAGTTTCCAGTCATAGCGGTCGGGCGCGCCGGAGAACATGTCGAAGTTATCCGTGGTGCGCAGGCCGTCGGAGGCGGTGCCCGGCCCGTCATACGACACCTGCGGCGCGCGCCGTACACGACGCTGGCCGGCGTTGTAGATCCAGGCCAGGCGCGGTTCCTTCACCTGGTCGAGGGTTTCGTGCACCAGCAGCACATTGCCGGCCAGCCGCGCCGGCGCGGTGACCGATTGCTTGAAATAACTCAGCACGTTGGCCGCCTTGGCCGGGTCGATATCGGGGATGGCCTGGGGCACCGCGACTTCTTCTTCGAAGCGGATCGGCGTGTAGCTGCCGTTGGTCTGGGGCGTGGCCTGGGTGATGATGCGGCGCAGGTTGCCGCCGTGGTAGCGGGTGATGTGGTTCCACAGCACCTCCACGCCATTTTTCGGGATCGGGAACGCGTAGTAACGGTTACCGGTGAAGTTTTCCAGACCGTTGCCGTCGTTGATCGACTTGACGTTGAGGGCGCTGCGCTTGATCGACTCGTAGATATCGGCCGGCAGGTTGACCGTACGGTGGCTCGGGTACACCGGGATCTTGTAGGTCTCGGGGTAGCGCTTGAACATCGCCACCTGGCCGTCTGAAAGCTTGTCCTTGTACTTGTCGACGGTGGCGGCGGTGATCACGAACAAAGGTTTTTCAGCGGCAAACGGGTCGGCGAGAAAGCCCTTGCTGTCCACCGTGCCGGCGTTTTTCGGGATGCCGCCGGTCCAGGCCGGAATCGAGCCATCGGCGTTGCCGGCTTTTTCGGCGCCGACCGGGGTAAGCGTGGTGCCAAGCTGGGCGGCTTCTTGCGGCGATACCGCTGCCATCACGTGGGCGGCCAATAGACTCAGGGCCAGCACTGCAATTGTCTTACGCATAAGTTCTTGTCCTTCTTTTAAGCCAAATCAGAAGTTCACGCCGAAGCTGAGGGCGAGGAAGTCGCGGTCGGTCAGGGTGTTGTAGTCGCCGCCAAAGAAGTCGGTGTAGCTGAGGCTGGCGGTGTAGGTGCTGCGGTAGTCCGCGTCCACGCCGACGCTGATGGCCTTGGCGCCTTTGTTGAAAATCCCGTTGGGGCCGTAGCCGGCGACGTCATGGGACCAGGACAGGTTGGGCTTGAGGTTCACCCCGGCAATCGCGTTGTTGTAGTCAAGGATTGCCCGTGCGCGGTAGCCCCAGGAGGTGGAGGTGACGAAACCGTCGGTGTCACCCTGGAACCCATAGGCGCCGTACACCGAGTCGCGGCCATAGCGCAGTCTGGTTTTGTCTTCCAGGCCGGCGACATGCACCACGGCCGCTTCGCCCACCAGGGTCAGGCGCTCGGCGCCCAGCACCTGGTCGAAGAACTGGGTCATGGTGCTTTGGATCTGGGTGATTTCCTTGCGGCGGTAGCCTTTGTTGTCGGCGCCAAACGAACTGCGGATGGGTGACGCGGTATTGCCGGCAATCGGGTTGACCAGCGCCAGGGTCAGGTCGGTGGTGTTGAGTTGCACGGGCGCATTGGGTCGATAGCTGATTTCGCCGGTCCACGCCGTGCCGGTGGGCAAGGTGGTGGAGAAGCTGGCGCCGAACAAGCGGATATCTTCCGGGTAATCCAGGTAGTACCGGCCACGGCCGAGCATGGTGCTCTGGGCCAGCGCCCCGCCCAGGCCCGGCGGGGCGGCGGCACCAATGGCGCCGATGGTCGCCAGGTTGGTATTGGCGGTAATCGTGCCCACGGTCGGGGTGCGGCTGTGGTAGTTCATGAAGTACAGGCCGTATTCGGTGTCGTCACCCAGCCAGCGCAAGGCCGCACCGAACTGGCCGGAGTCGCGCGCATCCCGGTCCGCGGCGCGCTGCACCACCACGCCTTCGCGCGTCACCACAAAACCTTGGCCGCGTGCCGCCGCGATGGGTTGCAGCGGTGCAATCCCCGGGCTGCCCACCGTGTAGTTACCGGTGCAGCCATCCGCCGCGACGTCGCCGCCAAAGAAGGTGCCGCAGTTGTCCAGTACCGTCTGGTCCCATTCCAGTTGGTAGAAACCTTCCACGGTCAGCTGATTGGTCAGGCTCTGGGAGGCAAACAGCATGTTCACCGGGATCAAGCCTTCCTTGATCTCGGCGCCTGGGCGACGGAACGCCGACACGTCGATCGGGTTGATGCTGTTGATGGAGTTGCCGATGAAGGTACTTTCGCCCCAACTGACCACCTGCTTGCCGGCGCGCACGGTGCCGGGCAGGTCGCCCAGGGAGTAGTTGTGGTAGACGAACGCATCGAGGATCTGCGCACCGCTGGATTTGGCGCCTTCCTTGCGGTTGTGGTCGCTGATCGGCTTGAACTCGCGGTCCTCGTCCTTGAGCTCGAAGTCGTACCAGTACTTGCCGCGCACGAACACACCGGTGTCGCCGTATTTGAGCTCAAGGTCGTGCAGGCCCTTGAAGATTTTGGAGAAGGTTTCGCCCTTCTTGAAGTTCAGACGCCCGTCATCCCCGGTGGACGCCTGGCCCGTGCCGCCATTGACGGTGCCGACCAGGCTTCGGTCGGCATCGCGCATGCCCCAGCTCGCACCGACCGACAGCGAGGAATCGAATTGCCCTTCGATCTCGCCAATGTTGAACGAAACAGCCTGTGCCTGGGCACAACAGCCCACGGCAACCGCAGCGGCCAGCGCCTGTGGCGTGAAGATGGCGCGCATTGTTGTTTTTGTCATGCGTCTTCCCCGGTGAGTGACAGAAGGCCCCACCCTACTGCCGCCCATGAAGAGCGATAAGCGCACCAAGGAGGTATTCGTGTTGTCGCTCGAAAGGATGACGAGCCGCGCCGACCGGGGTTTCGGCGCGAGTCATGGATTGGATGGATGGTGGCTTATCAGAGGAATCGATGGCGAGCGCATAATTGTTGCCGTTTTGGTAACAGTCCTTGTCCTGAACTGCTATTACTCATTCCGTTACAACCGATTATTCTTACCTCGCTTTCAGGGCAAACAGCCCGCTCCCGAGTTGGGGAGAAAAGCTTGAATCAAACGGATTGTCACTCTTTTCAATCTGTTACCCGTGTTCACTGACGTTGATTTATCGCTCCTTGATCCAACGTCTTACTTCGGCCGCTGCCTGTGCAGCGGCCTTTTTTATGCCTGGAATAAAAACGGGGCGCTGTCGGCGCCCCGTGGGATTCACTGATTTTATGGCAACGATCAGAGGCTGAACTTCTGCAAGTTGGCCATCATCTCTTTCAACGCCTCGATGTTGTCGCTGGGGTGCGCGGCGCCTTCGAAGTCGCAGATTTGCTGCCAGTGTGCCGCCACGTCATCCGGCGAAAAGCCCGCTTCGGGATCGAAACCCACGCCCAGGCTGCGCTCCCAACGAGTCTTGCCGATCCAGCCGCCGCCGACCTCGAACAGGCCCGAGGTCTCCTGGCAGGCTTCGCTGCCCAGGTACACCACCAACGGGCTGACCAGTTCCGGCTTGAGACGCTCGAACACCTGCGGCGGGATCAGCCCTTCGGTCATGCGCGTGCCGCCGGTGGGGGCAATCGCGTTGACCAGGATGTTGTGCTTGCGTCCTTCCAGCGCCAGGGTTCGGGTCAAGCCATACAGGCCGAGCTTGGCCATGCCGTAGTTGGACTGGCCGAAGTTGCCGTAGATGCCCGAGGTGGACGCGGTGAAGATCACCCGGCCATAACCCTGCTCGCGCAGATGCGGCCAGGCGGCGCGCGTGACTTTGTAGGCGCCTTCGACATGCACCCGGTAAACCAGGTCCCAATCGCTGTCGTCCATTTTATGGAAGGTCTTGTCACGCAGGATGCCGGCGTTGTTCACCACCACATCGATACGGCCGAACGCGTCCAACGCGTTCTGCACGATTTTGTCGCCGTCGGTGACGGAATCATGGTTGGCTTGGGCAGTGCCGCCGGCTTCGCGGATTTCAGCCACCACGCGGTCGGCGGCCGAGGCATTGGCGCCTTCGCCCTGGGTCGAACCACCGAGATCATTGACCAGCACCTTGGCGCCGTGGCGGGCGAACAGCAGCGCATGGGCCCGGCCCAATCCGCCGCCGGCACCGGTGACGATCACGACCTTATCCTGCAACTGCACTGACTGATTCATACCCAACTCCTCTGGCGACAATGGCAATGGCCAGAGTGTCGGGCACAGCGCCTTTGGTCACAATAAATACGGCCGGCGCTGAATGGTGCTCGATAAGGCAGCGGGATGATGCCTTGGGGCAGGTGCCAGGCTCAGGAACAAGCCGCACGCACCGACTGCTGGCCAATATGCTCACGAAACGCCTGGTAATGCCTGAGCACCTGGACCGGCGCCTCGATCTGCGGGTAATGGCCGATGCCGGCCAGCGATACCGTATCGGCATGCGGCACCAGCTGGTGGTAGCGCTCCACCATGTGCGCGCCGGAAATGGGATCGACCTCACCGTCGATGACGCGCAACGGCACGTCGTCGCGTTGCATCGCCGCCACCCAGCGATCGCGCAGGCGACGGCGCTGAGGGATATAGCTGATCAGCTTGTGCAGGATGCGCGTGCCATCATTGCGTTCGATCAGGCTCCAGAAATCATCCAGGGCGCTTTCGCTTGGCCGCGTCCGTGGTCCAAATATCTGGTTGAAACTGTTGGCCAGGCCGCCTCTTCCCGAGGCTCGGCCAATCATCCAGCCCAAGGGGCTGAGCAACAACTTCTGCACCAAGGTTGCACGGTGGGTTTCAGGGAACAGCCCACCGTTGAGAAACACGCAACTGGCCATCTGGAACCGGCCTTCATAATGCCGGGCCAGCAGTTCCTGGGCCACGCTGTCGCCATAGTCATGGGCCAACACGTGCACTGGTTTCGTCACCCCCAGATGCTCGAGCAGCGCCTGTTGCAGGTCCGCTTGCTCCAGCAGGCAATAACCATGCTCCAGCGGTTTGGCCGAGTCGCCAAAGCCGAGCATGTCGCAGGCAATCACCAGATTGCGCTGGGCCAGGGGCTGCCACAGGTAATGCCAATCCCAACTGGCCGTGGGAAAGCCATGAAGCAGCAGCAGCGGTTCGCCCTGCCCGGCCACCCAATAACGAATGGACTGGCCGCGAAAGATGAAGTCCTGGCCGCGCTTGCGCCAGACGCTGAGCGGAATTTCTGCAAGTGGCATCAGCTTTTATACCCGAGGTCCTGGTGATCCAATCTGCGCAGCAGCGCCGGCCAGGCCAGTGCTGCGCTCATACCTTGGGCACTTTTTGTGACAGCTGTCACCCTCGCCTTTGACGATGAAACCGGGGCTAGACTCACGATGTTGACCTCCTTGGCGCACTTATTATTATTTTTTAAGTGATGGGCCAGTCTAGTCAGACGCCCTGGCTTGCGGAGTTGCCTTCGCAGCCAGCTTGATGACTGAGCGAGTCAGCCTTGAGAATAGTACAAATCGGTGTCAGAGAAGCGCCGTCAATAAACGCACGCCAGACGGTGCGCCCATAGACGACGCGCCCGTTTGCTACTGTTGCAGGGCAGTCACAAACTCGGCCAGCCACGGCTCGGCGTCGCTTTCCGGGGTCACACTTTCGCTGGCATCCAGGCGCAGCATCGGCAGCACTTCGCGTACGCCCAACTCGCCGAACAATTCGCGCAGTTGCTCGCCGCCGCCGCAGAAGGTGTCGCCGTAGCTGGCGTCGCCCAGGCCAATGACCGCACCGGGCAGACCGCGCCAGGCAGCAGGCAGTTGGTCGCGAATACTCGAATACAGCGGCTGCAGGTTGTCGGGTAATTCGCCCATGCCGGTGGTCGATGTGACCGCCAGGAACGCCTCGGGGGCGAAAGCCTGCACCTGCGCCAGCGTGGCGCGCGGATCGTGCCAGGCTTCAAAACCCGCTGCGTTGAGGATGTCCCGGGCGTGGCGGGCGACTTCTTCCGCCGTGCCGTAGACCGAGCCGGAAAGGATGGCGACTTTCATCAATCTGATCCTGTCATTGAACGAAAGCGTAGGATATTAGCAGCTGCACCAGGGTTTCAGTGCCTGCCGTGCAACATTCAGAATTTGCCATAAACTTGCACCATCGGAACACGCCATGGAACGCTCAATGATTAACCCCAAGTTGCTGCAGATGGTTGTCAACGCGTCCAACGACGGCATCGTCGTTGCCGAACGCGAGGGCGACGAGAAGCCGCTGATCTACGTCAACCCCGCGTTCGAACGTCTGACCGGCTATACCCTGGACGAGATTCTCTATCAGGACTGCCGTTTCCTGCAGTCGGGCGATCGCGACCAGCCGGCCCTGATGGCGATCCGCGAGGCGCTCGACAGTGGCGGCGCCTGCCGCGAGATCGTGCGCAACTACCGCAAGGACGGCACGCACTTCTGGAACGAACTCTCCGTATCCACGGTGTACAACGCGGCCGACCAGCAGACCTATTTCGTCGGCGTGCAAAAAGACGTCACCACCCACGTCAAGGCACAGCAACGCGTGGCTCAGCTTGAAGCCCAGGTAGCCGAGCTTAAAGCCGAGCTGGTGGCGCTCAAGTCAACGAGCGGCGTTAACAAGCTGTAAAAAGTGCGTTCTTTAGAGCAATAATGGCCTTTTAATGCCCAACCGTTGAGCTATATCAATGCGCCGCGATGCTCTATTGACTCAGGACGAGCTGGATTTTATCCAGAACATGCAGCACAACCCGCAGCTCAACCTGCGGGACGCAGGGTCGAGCCTGACGGTCAATGGCGGTGCACAGATTCGCGATCTGCTGACCCGGCTGGCCGCTCATGATCAAGTCACCCTCCAGGCGCAGTTCGACAATCAGCAACTGACCTTCCCTCTGCATCTGGTAGAGGATGAATTTCATGCGGTGCATCTTCGGTTGGGCGTGCCGAGTATTTTTGAAGACGGGCCGATGGTTCGCCCATGGCGCCTGGCCCTTGAAGAGCCGGTGGCCCTGGAGAACAGCAAGGGCTACGCCAGCGCCCTGTGGGTGCATGAAGTGTCATTCAAAGGTGTGCTGGTAGAAGGGCGTGGCCGAGCCAGACCGCCGAAAACCTTCTCGTTGTGGTTCAGCCCGTCAGGTTACGAACGCATTGCGCTGCGCGGTACGCTGGAGCGGGAAACCGCCCGGGGATTGTTCGCCTACCGCCTGAATCAGAGTGACGCGGATGAAATCGAGCGCCTGCGCCAGTTCATCCTGCACCAGCATCGTCTGGTGCATCCGCAGGTACATGCCTGAGATCACGTATCCGGGCCGCCACTGAGAAACTGCTGCAGACGCTGCTGCATCTGGCGCCCTTCGCTGCCCAGGCCACCGATGGAAGTACCGGCCAGATCGGCCTGCAACAGGTCCGATGCAGCACCCGCCAGAAACAGCGGGCAGTTGAGGGTCAATGCCAGCCGGTTCAAGCGCGCTTCCAGGTCCTGCTTGTGTGCGTGGTTGGAGAAAATGACCATCGCCTGGGGGCGGATCTTTTCACAGACCAGGGTCAACTCCTCGACCGGCTGACCCAGGCCCAGCACCTTCACGGTCAAATCCTCCCCGCTCATCAGCAGCGCCGCCACCAAAAGCTCAAGTTTTCGGCACTCACCCGGCATAGCGCTGAGTAACACGCGGGGCGCCGCCGATGCGCTGGCTATCTGTAGACGCAGGAGCGTCTGCACGCGCAGGAACGCGTCGAAAAACAGCCACTCGCTGGCCTGGCCGAAACCGCCCTGATGGCGCAGCAAGTCGTTCCACAGCGGCATCAGGATGTCCTGGAACGCGACGTTCAAGGGATAGCTCGAGAAAATCTGACCGTACACGCTTTCCAACTGGCGATCATCGAAAGCACTGATGGCCTGCAGCAGCCGAGCCCGCCACTGCGGCCATTCGCTGTCTGCAACCGCGTCGCGCTCGGCGCGCAGCGCGTCGGCCTGTTGAGCGTCACGGGCCAGAAGTTTGCCTACCTTGCTCACCGCAACGCCACGTTCAGTCCATTCGAGAATACGATTGACCGTCTCGATATCGCCCCTGGAGTAAAGGCGGTGCCCGCTTTCGGTGCGCACGGGTCGGATCAGCCCGTAGCGCCGCTCCCACGCCCGCAGAGTGACCGGATTGACGCCTGTCAATCTTGCCACTTCCCGAATGGGGAACAGGTGCTCCGAATCAATCGATTCCAGCTGCAAAGTGTTATCAATCGGTGCAGTAATCACGTTATTTCTGACAAAAGCCACCAGGAATGGGACCTCATTTAACGCATTTAAACCTGTCTTTTTCAAGGGCGCTGGACTTCGGACCAATGTCACTGGCGTATTTTTTCAAAACAGGAATAATCCTTGCCTGTTTTTTCAGCGCAGTGGCAATACCCGCCGCTGCGCTCGTGCGCCGCCTACCCGGTCAAGCGCACCCGTTTATCTGGAGATACACAATGTCTACCTCCCCCGTCACCTTGATGGTTGCGCGCCGTGTGGCCAAAGGTCGCTACGAAGAACTGATGGCCTGGCTGCGCGAAGGCGAGCAATTGGCCACCGACTTTCCCGGGTACCTGGGCTCCGGCGTGCTCGCACCGCCACCCCATGATGATGAATTCCAGATCATCTTCCGCTTTGCCGATGAAAAGACCCTGCATGCCTGGGAGTTTTCCGCGTCGCGCAGTGCCTGGCTGAGCCGTGGCAGCGAGCTATTCGCCAACCCGTCCGAACATCGCGTGAGCGGCATCGATGGCTGGTTCGGTGCCGTGGGCGCGCGCCCGCCGCGCTGGAAACAGGCGGTGGCGATCTGGCTGGCGTTTTTTCCGGTGTCGCTGTTGTTCAACTTCGGCCTGGGCCCCTTGCTCGGCGAGCTGGACCTGTTCAGCCGGGTGCTGGTCAGCACCTTGGCGCTCACACCGCTGATGGTTTACTTCTTTATCCCGTTATCGACTCACCTGCTGGCGCACTGGCTGCATCCGACGCCGTCCCGCAAGACCGGCGAAGCCGCCGCCTGAGTACAGGGGAGACGGGTCGCTGGTATAGTTCGCATCTGCCAGCGACGCGAGCCTCCCATGACTGCAACAAACGCCCCGATCCTGATCACCGGTGCCGGCCAGCGTGTCGGCCTGTATTGCGCCGAGCGCCTGCTGGACGAAGGGCACCCGGTGATGTTCAGCTACCGCAGCGAACGTCCGGGTGTGCAGCAACTGCGCGAACGCGGCGCGGTCGGGCTGTTTGCGGACTTCTCCAGCGAAGCGGGAATCCTGGCGTTCATCGCTGAACTGAAAACGCACACCAAAGCGCTGCGCGCGATCATCCACAATGCCTCGGCCTGGGTCGCAGAGACCCCAGGCGACGAAAGCCGCGCCTTTATCGACATGTTCAGCGTGCACATGCTTGCGCCGTACCTGATCAACCTGCATTGTTCACCTCTGCTGCAACGCTCGACACCCGCCGACATCATCCATATCAGCGACGATGTGGTGCGCAAGGGCAGCCGTCAGCACATCGCCTATTGCGCCACCAAGGCCGGGCTCGACAGCCTCACGCTGTCGTTTGCCGCGCAGTTCGCGCCGTTGATCAAGGTCAACGGCATCGCGCCGGCCATGGTGATGTTCAATGAAGGCGACGACGCGGCCTATCGCGACAGGGTCCTGGCCAAGTCGGCACTGGGCATCGAGCCCGGGCCGCAAGTGATCTACCAGAGTGTGCGTTACCTGCTGGACAACCCCTACGTCACCGGGACCACCCTGACCGTCAACGGCGGGCGGCACATCAAGTAAAGCCGTTTGTGAGGATGTTGTATGACTTTGTCCCTGCCCCACCATTACCGCGAGATCCTCAAGGGCCTGGGTGAAGACCCCGAGCGCGAAGGCCTGCTCGATACGCCCAAGCGCGCCGCCAAGGCGATGCAGTATCTGTGTCATGGCTATGAGCAGAACCTGCAGGAAATCGTCAACGGCGCCTTGTTCGCCTCTGACAATGACGAGATGGTGATCCTCAAGGACATCGAGTTGTACTCGCTGTGCGAGCATCACCTGCTGCCCTTTATCGGCAAGGCCCACGTGGCCTATATTCCGACCGGCAAGGTGCTGGGCCTGTCGAAGCTGGCGCGCATCGTCGACATGTTCGCCCGGCGCCTGCAGATCCAGGAAAACCTCACCCGGCAGATCGCCGATGCCATCCAGGACGTGACCCAGGCCGCCGGCGTGGCGGTGGTGATCGAGGCCAGGCACATGTGCATGATGATGCGCGGCGTGGAAAAACAGAATTCAACCATGAACACCTCGGTGATGCTCGGCGCCTTCCGCGAGTCGAACACCACGCGCATGGAGTTCCTGCAACTGATTGGACGGAGCAAGTAGCAATGCCACAACTTCAACCAGGCATGGCGCGCATCCGGGTCAAGGACCTGCGCCTGCGCACCTTTATCGGCATCAACGAGGACGAAATCCTCAACAAGCAGGATGTGCTGATCAACCTCACCATCCTGTATGCCGCCCAGGAAGCCGTGCGCGATAATGACATCGACCATGCCTTGAACTACCGCACCATCACCAAGGCGATCATCGCCCACGTCGAAGGCAACCGTTTTGCCCTGCTCGAGCGCCTGACCCAGGAGCTGCTGGACCTGGTGATGAGTAACCAATCGGTGCTGTACGCCGAAGTCGAAGTGGACAAGCCCCATGCGCTGCGCTTTGCCGAGTCGGTTTCGATCACTCTGGCGGCCAGCCGCTGATACTCAAGTGAGCCCTATGAACGACCAACAACGCCTCGAACTCGAAGCCGCCGCCTTCCGTCGGCTGGTAGCCCACCTGGACAGCCGCAAGGATGTACAGAACATCGACCTGATGAACCTGGCCGGCTTCTGCCGCAACTGCCTGTCCAAGTGGTACAAGGCCGAGGCCGATGAGCGTCGGATCGAGCTGAGCCTCGATGACGCCCGTGAAGTGGTGTACGGCATGCCGTACGCGGAGTGGAAAGCCCAATACCAGCAAGAAGCCAGCGCCGACCAACAAGCGGCGTTCGCCAAAGGAAAACCCCATGACTGACCTGAACACCCTGCGCGCCAGCCTTAACAGCGGCGAACACGCTTTTGCCGACACCCTGGCCTTTGTTGCCGCAAATTACGACTACCAGCCGCAAGCCTTCACCAACGGCGAAGTGGAAAATGCCGCCGGCCAGAACGAAGGTTCGTGCAAGACCCTGGGGTTGGCGTTGCTGGAGGGGTTGAGCGATCAGGAAGCGTTGCTGGCGTTTGGCGAGCATTACCGTTCGGTGCTGGCGACACCGGAAGGCACTGACCACGGAAATATCCGCGCGTTGATCGCCCACGGTCTGGCCGGTGTGAAATTCAGCGCACAGCCGCTGACCCGCAAATCCTGAGTCAGACGCGGAGCAAAATGTGGGAGGGGGCTTGCCCCCGATGGCAGTGTGTCAGTCAGTACATCTGATACTGAAACACCGCAATCGGCGGCAAGCCCCCTCCCACATTTGTTCTGCAGCGTCGCTTAGTTCGCGCAAGAGCCTGGGGTTGGCGTTGCTGGAAGGGTTGCTGGTGTTTGGCGAGCATTACCGTTCAGTGGTGGCGACGCCTGAAGGCAGTGACCACGGAAATATCCGCGCGTTGATCGCCCATGGTCTGGCCGGTGTGAAATTCAGCGCACAGCCCCTGACCCGCAAATCCTGAGTCATATACAAATCAAAATGTGGGAGGGGGCTTGCCCCCGATGGCAGTGTGTCAGTCAGTACATCTGATACTGAAACACCGCAATCGGGGGCAAGCCCCCTCCCACATTTTTTTTGCAGCGCTGCTTAGAACGAAGCGTCTTTCAAACCATCGAGGTAACGCTCGGCATCCAGGGCCGCCATGCAACCGGCGCCGGCCGAGGTGATGGCCTGGCGGTACACGTGGTCTGCCACGTCACCGGCAGCGAAGATGCCTTCGATGTTGGTGGCCGTTGCGTTGCCTTCACGGCCGCCCTGCACCACCAGGTAACCGTCTTTGGCTTCCAGCACGCCTTCGAACAACGAGGTGTTCGGGGTGTGGCCGATGGCGATGAATACGCCGTCGACTGTCAACTCGTCGAAGCTGCCGTCGTTGTTCTTCAGGCGGGCGCCGGTCACGCCCATATTGTCACCCAGGACTTCGTCCAGCGTGGCGTTGAGCTTGAGGATGATCTTGCCTTCAGCGACACGGGCGTGCAGCTTGTCGATCAGGATCTTCTCGGCACGGAAGGTTTCGCGGCGATGCACCAGGGTCACGGTGCTGGCGATGTTGGCCAGGTACAGCGCCTCTTCCACGGCGGTGTTGCCGCCACCGACCACAGCCACCGGCTTGTTGCGATAGAAGAAACCGTCGCACGTCGCGCAGGCGGAAACGCCCTTGCCCATGAACGCCTCTTCCGAAGGCAGCCCGAGGTAACGGGCGCTGGCGCCGGTGGCGATGATCAATGCGTCACAGGTGTACACGCCGCTGTCGCCGGTCAGGCTGTAAGGCTTCTTGGAGAAGTCGACCTTGTTGATGTGGTCGAACACGATCTCGGTTTCAAAGCGCTCGGCGTGTTCTTTCATACGCTCCATCAGCACCGGGCCGGTCAGGCCATGGACATCGCCCGGCCAGTTGTCGACTTCAGTGGTGGTGGTCAACTGACCGCCCGCCTGCATGCCGGTGATCAGCAGCGGCTTGAGGTTGGCCCGGGCAGCGTAGACGGCAGCGCTGTAACCGGCAGGGCCGGAACCGAGAATAATCACTCGCGAATGACGGGTATCAGACATGACTCACTCCTATCGACCGTCCGCACAACAAGACGGCTGGAATAAAAAAGGGACCACGAAGCACTTGGGGAAGTGCTTGAACTCGCAGGCCCTGAAAATAATGGGTGCAGCGTATCGAGGGGGGCAAGATTAAGGAAATACGGAATAACAATCCAGCTCATAGGTGGTCTCTATGCAGTCGGCTCGGTCAATCGAGGCGTTTGTTACCGTTGATGTCGCCGCTTTCGCCCGGAATACAAAGCCGGTAAGGTCGGCCCGTTCGTCACTATGCTCGGAGTTATCCATGCCCGCCCCCGTTCTTTCCGGCCCGCAATACCTGCGCGAAGGCCTCAAACTGGTGCTGAGCCCCGGCCTGCGCCTGTTTGTGCTGCTGCCGCTGGCGATCAACCTGCTGCTGTTTGTGGGGCTGATCTATTTTGCCGGGCACCAGTTCAGCCTGTGGGTTGACCACCTGATGCCAACCCTGCCGAGTTGGCTGAGCTTTCTCAATTACCTGTTATGGCCGTTGTTTGTCGCGCTGGTGGTGCTGATGGTGTTCTTCACCTTCACCATGCTCGCCAATATCATCGCGGCGCCGTTCAATGGCTTTCTATCGGAAAAAGTCGAGGTGGTGGTGCGTGGCACCGACGACTTCCCCGCGTTCAGTTGGGCCGAATTGATCGCCATGGTCCCGCGCACCCTGGCCCGGGAAATGCGCAAGCTGGGCTACTTTCTGCCGCGGGCTATCGGCCTGTTCATCCTGTCGTTCATTCCAGTGGTCAACCTGATTGCCGCGCCGTTGTGGCTGCTGTTCGGCGTGTGGATGATGGCGATCCAATACATCGACTACCCGGCCGACAACCACAAGCTGGGCTGGAACGAAATGCTCGCCTGGCTGCGCCAGAAACGCTGGCAGAGCATGAGCTTCGGCGGGGTCGTCTACCTGGTGCTGCTGGTGCCGGTGGTCAACCTGCTGATGATGCCGGCGGCGGTCGCCGGGGCCACGTTGTTCTGGGTGCGCGAGCAAGGTGCCGAGGCGATGACGGGGCAGCAGGTAGCCCGGTCATAAATCCATCATCGCAGTGACACAATGACGACATGGCCCGCAGCGACACTGTGGGTCATGACGACAGCCTCGCTTCACATCACCCTGATCACCGAAACCTTCCCGCCGGAAATCAACGGGGTGGCCAACACCCTTGGCCGCCTGTGCGATGGTTTGCGCGCACGCGGCCATCAAATCGAACTGGTGCGCCCCCGCCAGGGTGTCGACCAGAGCCGGCCGAGTGACGATGAGTTGCTGCTGTGCCGTGGCTGGCCGTTGCCGGGGTATCCAGGGCTGCAATGGGGCCAATCGTCGATGCACAAGCTGCTGCGACGCTGGACACGTCAGCGCCCGGATGTGTTGTACATCGCAACCGAGGGGCCGCTGGGCCTGTCGGCGTTACGCGCGGCGCGGCGCCTGGGCATCAGCGTGGTCAGCGGCTTCCACACCAACTTTCAACAGTATTCGAACCAGTACGGCTTGAGTCTGTTGAGTCGCCTGGTCACCCATTACCTGCGCTGGTTTCATAACCGGTCGACGTTGACGCTGGTTCCCAGCGCGAGTCAGCGCCTCGAGTTGGAACGTCGGCACTTTGAGCGTCTCGGGATGCTGTCCCGGGGAGTCGATAGCCAGCTGTTCCATCCGGCGAAACGCGACGACAGCCTGCGCGAAAGCTGGGGTGTGGGGAGCGACGATATTGTGGTGCTGCACGTAGGACGCCTCGCCCAAGAGAAGAACCTCGGGCTGCTCAAACGCTGTTTCGATGCGTTGCAGGCCACTTACCCCTCGCGGCGGCTGAAGCTGGTCATTGTCGGCGATGGCCCGCAGCGCGGCCTGTTGCAGCGCGACTTGCCCGAAGCAGTGTTCTGCGGCGCCCGGCGCGGCGAAGAGCTGGCACGGCATTACGCCTCGGGCGATCTGTTCCTGTTTCCGAGCCTCACCGAAACGTTCGGCAATGTGGTGCTGGAAGCCATGGCGTCCGGGCTGGGCGTGGTGGCGTACGACCAGGCGGCCGCCACCCAGCATATTCGCCATGGCTACAACGGTGCGCTGGCGATGCCGGGGGATGAAAACGCATTTTGCGACGCAGCCGTCTGGCTGCTGGAGGAGCGCGAGACCTTGCGCCGAGCGCGCTTGAATGCCCGACAACATGCCAGCCGCCAGGGCTGGTCGGCAATCATCGAGCAGTTCGAACGCCAGTTACGCGGTGCGTGCAATGACGGGCAACCGGCGCCCATCTTGTCGCCGCTTACACCAGGCTCGTCAACGCCTCACGACTGAAGGGCAGAATGTCCGCCTCACGCCCCTCGCGCACCTTCACTGCCCAATCCGGGTCCACCAGCAGCGCACGGCCCACGGCGACCAGATCGAACTCTTCGTTATTCAAGCGCTCCAGCAGTTTCTCAAGGCTGGCCGGCTGCGCGACTTTATCGGTGTTGACCATGAACTGCAGGAATTCGTCATCCAGGCCGACACTGCCCACGGTAATCGTCGGCTTGCCCGTCAACTGGCGGGTCCAGCCGGCCAGGTTGAGGTCGGAACCTTCGAACTCCGGTTCCCAGAACCGCCGCGTGGAGCAGTGGAAGATATCCACGCCGGCGTCGGACAACGGCTCGAGGAATTCGCCCAACGCCTCGGGGGTTTGCACCAGGCGCGCCGTGTAGTCCTGCTGCTTCCATTGGGAAAAACGCAAGATGATCGGGAAGTCCGGGCCGACCGCCGCGCGGGTAGCCTGGATCAGTTCGATGGCGAAACGTGAGCGGTTGGCCAGGCTGCCGCCGTATTCGTCGGTGCGCTGGTTGCTGCCTTCCCAGAAGAACTGGTCGACCAGGTAGCCGTGAGCGCCGTGGATTTCCACACCGTCCATGCCGATGCTCTGGGCATCTTTGGCAGCCTGGGCGAAAGCATTGATCACGTCCTTGATGTCCTGGGTGGTCATGCCGTGGACGACAACGTTGCCATCCTTGAGTTTCTCCATCGGGCCATAGGCCGGCACGCTGGCATCAGGTTCGGTACCGATACGGCGCACACTGCCCACATGCCACAACTGCGGCACAATCTTGCCGCCTTCGGCGTGAACCGCATCCACGACTTTCTTCCAACCGGCCAACGCCGCTTCGCCGTAGAAGTGCGGCACGTTGGGGTAGCCGTTGGAGGCTTGATGGCCGACCACGGTGCCTTCGGTGATGATCAGGCCCACACCGGCGGCGGCGCGACGGCGGTAGTACTCGATCACTTTGGAATTGGGTACACCGCCGGGTGAAAACGAACGCGTCATCGGCGCCATGACCACGCGGGTCGACAGTTGCAGTGCACCGAGCTGGAAAGGTTTGAACAAGGCTTGGACGGGCATGGAGCACTCCACATGAGGCGAATTTATGATGTGGATAATATGCACGCCCAAGCTTGCTGGGTAGCACTATTGATCTGAGTGATTAAGGCGATAAAAACAACCGAATATCTGTAGGAGCGAGCTTGCTCGCGAAGAGCCGGAGGGCGGCGCGTAAATACTGAGTGTACGCGTCACCGTTGGCGATTTTCGCGAGCAAGCTCGCTCCTACAGAGGGGGGATTCAGGCCAGGGCTTTTTCGATGGCCTGGACGACCGTTGGATCATCCGGCGGCGTACGCGGCGAGAAGCGCGCAAGCACCCGGCCATCCTTGCCGAGCAGGAATTTTTCGAAATTCCAGGTGATATCGCCTGGAAACTCAGCGCCCTCGCCCGCCAGCAGGCGGTACAGCTGGTGACGATCAGGGCCGTTCACCTCAAGCTTGCTGCCCAGGGGGAACGTCACCCCGTAATTGAGGCTGCAGAAGGCCTGGATCTCCTGCTCGGTGCCCGGCTCCTGGCCTGCAAACTGATTGCACGGAAGGCCCAGCACGGTGAAACCCTGGTCTTTATAGTGCTGGTAGAGGTTTTCCAGGGCCGCATACTGCGGGGTCAGACCGCATTTGGAGGCGACGTTGACCACCAGCACGACTTGGCCCTTGAAGGGCGCCAGCGGCAGCTCTTGTCCGTCCAACGCTTTGAGTTTCAGGTCGTGGAAAGCACTCATGACGAACTCCAGATATCCCATGTTCTTCGCATTGCAGGCCTTCGAGATTACAGACCACAAGCCTGCAATCATAGATGCCGATTGAAAAACTCGCCCGCCGGTTACTGCGCGGTTGGCCACGGCAAGATCGGAATCGCCGTCACTGCGTTCTGCGGGCTGCCTTCGATCAGGCGGTCGCTGTAGACCAGATACACCAGGGTATTGCGCTTCTTGTCGAGGAAGCGCACCACCTGCATGGTCTTGAACACCAGCGAGGTGCGCTCCTTGAACACTTCGTCGCCGTCCTTGAGTTCGCCCTTGAAGTGGATCGGGCCGACCTGGCGGCAGGCAATCGAGGCTTCGGCGCGGTCTTCGGCCAGGCCCAGGCCACCTTTCACACCGCCGGTCTTGGCGCGCGACAGGTAACACGTCACGCCGTCGACCTTGGGGTCATCGAACGCTTCGACGACGATCCGGTCATTGGGACCGACAATCTTGAACACCGTCGACACCTGGCCGACTTCTTCGGCCGAGGCCAACAGCGGCATGGCCAACAGCAGGCCGAGCAGCCCTGTCACTAAACGCATCGTGTATTCCTTTGGTTAAACCAGGATCAGGTTGTCGCGGTGAACCAGTTCCGGCTCAGCCATGTAACCCAGGAGTCCGACAATCGCGTCGGACGATTGTCCAATAATCTTCTGCGCTTCCAGGGCACTGTAGTTCGCCAGGCCGCGGGCGATCTCACGACCATCCGGCGCCACGCACACCACCATCTCGCCTCGGCGGAAGCTGCCTTGCACCCGTTTGACGCCCACCGGCAGCAAGCTTTTGTTGCCCTGGGACAGCGCCGATACCGCGCCTTCGTCCAGCACCAGGGTGCCACGGGTTTGCAGGTGCCCGGCCAGCCACTGCTTGCGCGCCGCCAGCATGCCACGCTCCGGCGACAGCAGCGTCCCGATGCGCTCGCCCGCCTTGAGGCGATCCAGCACGCGCTCCAGGCGCCCACCGACGATGATGGTGTGAGCCCCGGAACGCGCGGCCAGG
>NZ_CVTN01000059.1:8065-12102 GCF_900004915.1 Pseudomonas sp. 31 R 17 | reverse complement strand
CCGCCGGTGGCCTGCTCGCGTCCATGTTCATGGGCGGCGGCTTCCAGGGCATGCAGATCTTCGACATCCTGATCCTGGCGGTCATTGCCTTCGTGATCTTCCGCTTTATCGCCGCCCGTCGCCGCAAGCAGCAGGAGCACCTGGCCCCGGCCGGCGCGCCGATGCAGCGTGAAGTGTTCGAGCAAAAACCCGCCATGGGTTCGATCTTCGGCGGTTCGGCAGCCCCTGCGGCCGCCCGTCCGGTGATCAACGCGCCGGCCTGGTTCAACGAAGAGCGTTTCATTGAAGCGGCCCGCAGCCACTTCCAGTCCCTGCAGCAGCACTGGGACGCCAACGAAATGGACAAGATCGCCGAGTTCGTGACCCCGCAACTGCTGGAGTTCCTCAAGCGCGAACGTGCCGACCTGGGTGACGGCTTCCAGTCGACCTATATCGACGACCTGCGCGTACAGCTGGACGGTGTGGATGATCGCGCCGACAAGACCATCGCCACCCTGACCTTCAGCGGCGTGTCGAAGACCTCGCGTTTCGACCAGGGCGAAGTGTTCAGCGAAAGCTGGAACATGGAACGTCCGCAGGGCGAAAACCAGCCATGGCTGGTCGCCGGTATCCGCCAGAACGGCTGATACCCGCACGCGTGAGCAACTGGTAACAAAAACCCCGGACCTGTTCCGGGGTTTTCTATTTCACGGTTGCACTTATAGCGAGCTACTGTATAAAACGCCCCTATAAAACGCGCCATCTAGCAAGAGGATCCCGGCCGTGGAAGAAATCATCGAACAACTGCGTGAAGCCAACGAACCGGTCCCGGTTCCCTTGGAGCTGCCTGACGAAGACCAACTGGTGGAAATCGAAGAACAACTGTTCATCGACATCCCCTTTGTGTTCCGCGAATTCCTGCTGACCGTCAGCGACGTGGTCTACGGCAGCCTCGAGCCGGTGACCGTCACCGACCCGCAGTCCCACACCTATCTGCCGGACGTTGCCGCCAACGCCTGGGACGCCGGTGTTGACCGCAGCCTGATCCCGATCTGCCAGGACGGCGACGATTACTACTGCGTCGAAGAAGACGGCACCGTGGTGCTGTGGTCCGCCGAGGAAGAACTGGTCCAGGAAGAAACCTGGGAATCGGTGTGGCACTGGGCACGGGATGTCTGGCTGGAAAGCTGAGGCCCACACCTGGCCTTCTAGTGTTCCGGCGTATCCTTGTGGTTATCCAGCGTCTCCAGCAAGGCCACCTGCATCCGCGTATGCACGCGGATGAACCAGCGCCAGAGCACGGCCGCCACCGCCGCCGTGACCACCGCAATCAGTACCAGCAACTTGTTGGTCGGCAGAATACTGGCCGACAAGGCTGCCAGGAGCAGGAAGATCACCAGCAGCGACAGAATGGGGATCAGCTCCGCGATCACCCGCCGCACACGTTGGGTATGCCGCCCGGCCATTTCCGGCTTCACGCTCATCTCCGCCAGCAACATCGACAATGCCTTGAGCTTGCGGTACGCCGCGATCAGAAACGGCAGCGACAACAGCAATGCGCCACCCCAGATCAACGCCTTCTGCCAGCTTTGATCGCTGACCCAGCCTTCCAGATACCCACCGATGCGCGCCGCGAAAAAGCTGCCGGCGAAGAAGATCGCGATCACCAGCGCCAGGTTCACTCCCACTTGCAGCACGATCTTGCGGATCATCGACGCCAGCATGGCGCCCTCGCCTTGCGGCTGAATACTGCGCAGCCATTCGCCATACATGCCGAATACCCGGCTCATGCGCTGGGGCATCACGGCAGCAATTTTCAGTGACAGCGGGTCGGCGCCGCGGATCAGGTACGGGGTGAGCAACGTCGTTATCGCCGAAACCGCCACCGCCACCGGGTACAGAAAGTCGCTGGTGACCTGCAGGGTCATCCCCAGCGCCGCGATGATGAAAGAGAATTCGCCAATCTGTGACAGGCCCATGCCCACCCGTAGCGAGGTGCGCCCATCGTTGCCGGCGATAAACGCGCCCAGCCCGCACGACAGCATCTTGCCCAGCACCACGGCCACGGTAATGACCGCAATCGGCCACGCGTACTGCAGCAGGATTTGCGGGTCGATCATCAAGCCGATGGCGACAAAGAAAATCGCACTGAACATGTCGCGAACCGGTTCGATCAGGCGCTCGATTTTAATCAGTTGGCGTGACTCGGCCATGATCGCGCCGATCAGGAAGGCCCCCAGCACCATGCTGTATTCAAGCTTGACCACCAGCAGGCAGAAGCCGAAACACAGACCCAGTACCGTGATCAGCAGCATCTCGTTGCTTTCGAACCTGGCGACGTAGGCCAGCAGGCGCGGCACCAGCAGAATACCGATCACCAGCGCGACAATCATGAACAGCGAGAGCTTGCCGACGGTGGAAAACACCTCGCCGGAGCTGACCGTGCCGCTGACGGCGATGCTCGACAGCAAGGCAATGATGCCGATCCCCAGGATGTCCTCGACGATCAGCACGCCGAATATCAGCTGGGCAAAACGCTGGTTCTTCATCTTCAGGTCATTGAGCGCCTTGACGATGATGGTGGTGGAGGAAATCGCCAGGATCGCGCCGAGAAACAACGAGTCCATGGTGTTCCAGTCGAACCATTGACCGATTTCGTAGCCGATCCAGATCATCAGGATGATTTCCAGGAACGCCGCGATAAACGCCGTGGCACCCACCTTGAACAGCTTGCGCAGGCTGAACTCCAGGCCCAGGCAGAACATCAGGAAGATCACCCCGAGTTCGGCCAGCGTCTTGATCGTGTCTTCATCGTGAATCAGGCCGAACGGCGGCGTGTGGGGGCCGATGATGAAGCCTGCGACGATGTAGCCCAGCACCACCGGCTGCTTGAGGCGATGAAACAGGATGGTGACGACCCCCGCCACCAGCATGATCACGGCCAAGTCCTGGATAAAGCTGATGGCATGCATGGCGTGGGGCTCCCTGGAATTGCTGGCGGTTTCTCACTTCCCGCGCGCGCAGCCGCTGAAAGAAAAGTCTGCCGTGACCGTAAGAAATGCCCGTGCAGGCGCGTTTGAAGGTTAACACCGCGACTTCCGCCGGAAAGCCGGTGCAATATATGGAAACAGATCGGCCCGGGCGTGACGGCAAGCCGCCCACCGGCGTCCCGTTAGGGATGGCTGCAAAGCTCCCAGCACCCGCAGAGGTGCCCTACCCAACCAATGCCTAAACCCGTGAGTGTGCTATGGAACCCGGAAACGCCCAGCTGTCGATGACGGTATTGATGACCCCTGACATGGCCAACTTCTCAGGCAATGTCCACGGCGGCACCCTGCTCAAGTACCTCGACGAAGTGGCGTACGCATGCGCCAGCCGTTATGCCGGTCGTTATGTGGTCACGCTGTCGGTGGACCAGGTGATTTTCCGCGAGCCGATCCATGTCGGCGAACTGGTGACCTTTCTCGCGTCGGTCAACTACACCGGCAACACCTCGATGGAAGTGGGCATCAAGGTGGTGACCGAGAACATTCGCGAGCGCTCGGTGCGTCATACCAACAGTTGCTTCTTCACCATGGTGGCGGTGGACGACCAGCGCAAACCGGCCGCCGTCCCCCCCTTGCAGCCGCAGAACAGCGAAGACAAACGCCGCTTCGTGCAGGCCCAGCAGCGTCGGCAGATTCGCCAGGAACTGGAAAGGCGTTATCAGGAAATCAAGGCCGACGCGCCCTGAGTCCAGATCTGCGAACCCAATCAAATGTGGGGGCTTGCCCTGATGCCAGTCAGTTAAGGCTTTTTGTAGGAGCGAGCTTGCTCGCGAAAAACTCACAGGCACCGCGTTCATTCAGAAAGCACGCGTTATCGTTGACGTTTTTCGCGAGCAAGCTCGCTCCTACAGAGGGCAAACGCCGCAGCGCCCAACGCTAACCACGATGCGCAGCGAGTCGCTCTTGATCTTGATCTTAGGCGCCCCGTCAAACCACGCTGGCCGAACGCAGGCTTGAATCCGTGGGTAACCCGGCAGGACGCCGGGTTAGCCGCACTGGGCCATGGATGGC
>NZ_CVTN01000059.1:0-8015 GCF_900004915.1 Pseudomonas sp. 31 R 17 | reverse complement strand
AAGAGCGTTTTGCTTACTTTTGCGCTTTTCAAAAGTGAGCCGCTGTAAAAGCGGAACCATTAGCAGCCGTTACCGCAGAAACGGATATGTACCCTTTCCAATCCAGCATCCTGGTCGGCCCAGAGGCCGCCATCGGGGGCAAGCCCCCCCCCACATTGGGTTCTATGTATCTACAGGCTGATCGGCATCGCCTCAAAGCGTACCCGGGGATGGGCGATTCGATCCTGCGCCCGCACCAGTTCCAGTTCATAACTGGCGCAGGCCTGGGTCTCCAGCAGCACCTCATGCACCGCCGCCGCCGTGAACTCGAACGCCGCCACCAGGCTATCACCCAACAGCACCCGCGCCAGGAACAGCCCCGACGTCAAGTCACCCACACCCACCGGCTGGCGCGGGAAGGCCAGGAGCGGCCTGCGCAAGTGCCAACTGCCCTCGGCCGTCACCAGCAACATCTCGAAGCCGTCCGGCAGCTTGCCCGGGTAATCCAGATGCTTGACCAGCACCGCCTTCGGCCCGCGCGCCAGCAAGGCTTTGGCCATCGCCAGGCAATCGAACAGCGATTGCGGCTTGCGCCCGGCAAAACTGTCCAGCTCCAGCTGGTTGGGGCACAGGAAATCCGCCATGGCCGCAGCCTCGTTCAGCAGGAAATCACTGACTTCCTGGGGCACGCTGCAGCCCTTTTCCGGATGGCCCATCACCGGGTCGCACAGGTACATCGCCTTGGGATTGAGCGCTTTGATCCGCGCCACGCCACTCAGAATGGCGCGTCCCTGAGCCGCGCTGCCGAGGTAGCCGGACAGCACCGCATCGCAGTTACCCAGCTCGCCGATCGCCGCGATACCTTCCACCAGTGCCGGAATTTGCTGCGGCGCCAGCACTTCGCCCGCCCAGTGGCCATACTGTGTGTGGTTGGAGAACTGCACCGTGTTGAGCGGCCATACATTCACCCCAACCCGCTGCATGGGGAACACGGCGGCGCTGTTTCCGGCGTGGCCAAAGACCACATGAGACTGGATCGCAAGCAGATGGGGTGTACGTTTCATGCAGGAGATTTCCATAAAGCCGTTGAAATTCTGGCCGCGCAGTATGCGACTAAACGCAGCCTGTACGACAGACCGGCGACACAGTTAAGCTGCGCTCACTTTGTTGGAGTTCATGGAATGCTGACCCTGGGAAACATGTTCGTGTTGATGTTGCTGGCGACCGGCGCCGCCTGGGTCTGGCACAACCATGGCTTGCGCGAGCGCGCGCTGGAGCGCGTCAAGCAGCACTGCGCCAAGCTCGACATCGAACTGCTTGACGGCGCGGTGGCGTTGAAGCGCATCGGTCTGGTGAAGGATGCCAAGGGTCGGCGCCGTCTGGCACGCGTCTACAATTTCGAGTTCACCGTCACGGGCGAGACTCGCCACAGCGGGACCATCACTCAATTTGGCGCCCACAGCGCGCAGATCGAACTGGCGCCCTACCCGTTCGAAGCCAAGGAGCCGCTGCCCAGCGCCGACGTCATCGAACTGAGCCAGTGGCGCCAGGACCACGCCACCAAGAACCGTCAGTAACGACAGGCCACCAGGGCGGCCTGCAATGCCGCCACGTCCTGAGGGGCAATGAAGATCAGCTCGATGCGCGAATCGCGGCGCCATTCGCTGGGCTGCCAGGCCAGCGGGCTGTTATCCACAGCATTGGCGGACACCCAGGCGTCACGACTGTGGATAACCAGCTTGGCGCGACGCCACGCCAGACTTGTCAGCCATTGATTCAAACGCACCAGGTCAAATTGCTGGCTCGGATGCCAGCGCCAGCCGATGCTCCAGCCTTCCTCCTGGGCCTGGCTCAGGCAGATCGGCAGCGCGGGATCGCTCCAGACCGCCTGCATGTGCACCAAGCCATTGGGGACCGCGAAGTTATCCACAGCGCCGCCAGCCTGTGCCGTCACACCGGGCAATTGCTCAATCGGCAACTGCGCCTGACGCGTCCAATAAAGCGCACTGCCGGGTAACCGTTGTTCAATGGCCTGGCGCTGCACCGCATCCAGCGCCTCATCCTTGTTCAACACCAGCAGGCCGGCACTGGCCAGCGCCTCCTGCTGCGCCGGCGGCAAGGGTTTGCCCGCTGCCAGGGCTTGAGCGTCCAGCACCAGTATGCAGGGCTGAAGCGACAGCACGCCCTGCCATGGCGCCTGTCCCAGTTGTTTGAGTAACTGCGCCGGATGGCCCAGGCCCGAAGGCTCGATAAACAGCCGATCCGGCCTGGCTTTGCGCAACAACCGACCCAGGCCTACCTGGAACGGCGCACCATTCACACAACACAGGCAGCCGCCCGCCACCTCGCCCAGGGCAATGCCATCCTCCTCTTGCGTAAGCAAGGCCGCGTCCAGGCCGATCTGCCCGAATTCATTGATCAACACTGCCCAGCGCTCGTTGGCCGGACGCTGGGAAAGCAGGTGTTTGATCAGGCTGGTCTTGCCGGCGCCCAAGGGCCCGGCAATCACATGGGTGGGAATGTTCTGCAGCATGGGTGGCATCATTCAGACCGTGTAGAGCGCTTGATCCTACGCGTTTATGCGAGCCAATCCAGCGTGAGAATCAAGCGACGCTCATTCGCCTTCAGGGCGGGCGAGCGGTGAATCAGGCCATGATTTTCGTTGCCGTGCCATTTTGTACCCTTGAGCAGCGCCACTTCACCGCAGTGAATCTGCTCGATGCGCTCGGCGGGTTCTGCGTCAGGCTGGCTCAAGCGGCAGCGGTCCATGACGCCTTCGCGCAGCCACTGGCTGCCAATGCCCGCGTAGGTAGTGATCAGCCGCACAGGCACATGGTCGACATGGAAACGCGGACACATCGCCTTGTCCAGCAAGCGCAAACGCACGCCGATGCGCCTGGCGCCAAGCAGGCAGGCGAATGCGCTGACCAGCCAGGAGACGTCGGCGATAAAGCCGTTATAGCCTTCAAGATCACGGCAACCGGACGCCAGGCCCTGCAAGTTCGGCGCGGTGTCTTCGTCGCTCAATTCGATGACCAATGCTTCGGCCAACGGCTCATCGAGCGACACCAGCAACGCACCGAACTCGGCGATATGCAGCGGCAATTGGCGCTGCCACAGCGCCAGGTTCACGCCGTCTTCGAGGATATCGGAGAGCGCCAGCGGGGTTTCCCCGCGGGTCTGGCGGATCACGGGACGCAGGGGAATAACCGGGGCCAGCATCAGGCGGCTGCCTCCTCATACCAGGGGCCGAAGGGATCGACCCACTGACGCCAGCTTTCGACGCCCAGGGCCATTTCTTCGTCAGTGAGCAGGCACTGGTCGAGTTCGGCGCGCATCTGCGCAAAATCAATGTTCTGCCCGATGAACACCAGTTCCTGACGGCAATCGCCAGTGCTCGGCTGCCAGTTGCCCATGATTGCCGCGACACTTTCTTCGTCTTGCGGCCACTGGCTTTTCGGCACGAAGCGCCACCAGCGGCCGGCAAAGCCATGGCGCATCAAACCACCGGCTTGGGACCAACTGCCGGCGTCCTGGTGTTTGCTGGCCAGCCAGAAGAAACCCTTGGAACGCAATAGCTTGCCGTTCACCCAGGGGCGGTCGATGAAGTCGAAAAACCGCTGCGGATGGAAGGGGCGGCGCGCGCGATAAGCGGTGGAAGCGATGCCGTACTCTTCGGTTTCCGGCACGTGCTCGCCGCGCAATTCCTGCAACCAGCCCGGGGCCTGGGCGGCCCGCTCGAAATCAAAGCGCCCGGTGTTGAGAATTGTATGCAGCGGCACCTGCCCCATCACCATCGGGATGATGTGTGCCTGGGCATTGAGCCGTTCGAGGATCGCCATCAGCTCTTGGCGCTCGTGGCTGCCGATCAGGTCGATCTTGCTGATCAGTATCACGTCGGCGAACTCGATCTGTTCGATCAACAGGTCGGTGATCGAGCGCTCATCCTCTTCCCCCAGGGTTTCCCCGCGTGAGGCCAGGCTTTCCGCGGCTTGATAGTCGAGCAGGAAATTCATGCCGTCGACGACGGTGACCATGGTGTCCAGGCGCGCGATATCCGCCAGGCTTTGCCCGTTTTCATCGCGAAAGGTGAAAGTTTCGGCAACAGGCATCGGTTCGGAAATGCCGGTGGATTCGATCAGCAGGTAATCGAACCGACCTTCCCTGGCGAGCTTGCCGACTTCTTCGAGCAAGTCTTCACGCAACGTGCAGCAGATGCAGCCGTTGCTCATCTCCACCAGCTTTTCTTCGGCGCGATTGAGGGTGACGTCGCGCTGGACCTCGCTGCCGTCGATGTTGATTTCGCTCATGTCGTTGACGATCACCGCCACGCGCAGGTGTTCGCGGTTGCGCAGTACGTGGTTGAGCAGGGTGCTTTTACCGGCGCCGAGAAAGCCGGACAACACGGTAACGGGTAGACGATTGGGCATCAGGTCGCTCTCATCAGGCTGCCCGGTCAAGCCAGGCTTTGTTTTATGTTATATTATAACAATACAAACAAGCCAACCCTCCTTGCTCTGCGTGACGAAGGGCGCGAAGCTTGATCACCTCCCAACCCCAGAGAAACCCGATGAAACGCCTGTGGTACATCCTGCTATTGGCAGCGGCGGGACCTGCCTGTGCTCAATCGCCAAGCCTGTCGGCCCACTGCACGCGCAGCGCCAACCTGCTGGCCTGCGTTGACCCACTGGGCAATGCCTACAGCGTGGCGACCGTCGGCAGCACCACGTATTTGCGCGGTTTCGAAGTGATCGGCAAACGCTACTGGGCACAAACCAACAGCCGCTACGGGCAGCTGACGTTCTTTACCGGGTTGGCATCGGACGGTGAGGCGTGGGTCGGCTACACGCGGCGCGTGGGCTGGACCACGCTCAACCGCTTCTCCAGTTCCGGCGGAGCCGGCGCCACATTCACCTGCAGCCGCATCACCGGCTGCTAGACCTGGCCTTTCTTCTGTTCCTGCGCCCACGCCATGTAGCTGTTCATCGGTGGGTTCTTCTCGAAGTATTTTTTCAGACCGTCGAACAGGCCATCGGCAACCGCCTGTTGATGGCGCGCCGTTACCAGCCGCTGGGCGTCCTGGGTGTTGGAGATAAAGCCGGTCTCGACCAGGATCGACGGCACATCCGGTGATTTGAGCACCGCAAATCCGGCCTGCTCCACCCGCTTCTGATGCAGGCTGGTGATGTTTTGCAGGCTACCCAGCACCGAGCTGCCCAGTTGCAGGCTGGAGGCGATGGTGGCGTTCATCGACATGTCGAGGATTACTCCCGCGAGCATCGGGTCCTTGTCCTTGAGGTTGAGTAACGTCGTGGCGCCCAGCAGGTCCGCGCCGTTTTCGCGCTGCGCCATGAAGCGGGCGGTCGCCGAGGTGGCGCCGCCTTCGGACAACGCGTACACCGAGGCCCCCGAAGCAGTAAGCCTTGGTGCGGCGTCGGCATGCACGGAGATGAACATATCGGCTTTGTGCTGACGGGCGATGTCCACGCGCTTGCGCAAAGGCACGAAAAAGTCATCGTTGCGCACCAGCTTCACGTCAAAACCCTTTTCGCGTTTCAAGCGTTTGGCCAGCAACTGAGCGATCGACAGCACCACGTCCTTTTCCCGCTGGCCCTTGGAGCCGATCGCGCCGGGATCCTTGCCGCCGTGACCCGGGTCGACCACCACAATGATGTCGCGCCGGGGATGGGTTTTATCCACCGGCGCGATCAAGGGCGCAGGTTCGGCGGCGATTTGACGAGGCGCCTGTGTGGCGCGGGTCAGGTCGAGTACCAGGCGGTGGCCCTGGCCCTCCTGGGGCGGCAACAGGAAACTGTTGAGCTGCATCGGCGCGGCGAGGTCCAGCACGATGCGGGTGTCGTTCTGGCCAAAATGCCCGGAACGAATCGAGGTAATTCCGCTGTTCTTGAGCGCCAACTGGGAGAAGTCACCACTGAGCCCCGCGCCGCTCAGGTCGATGATCAAGCGTTCCGGGGCGGTCAGTGAAAACGTCTTGTAGTGCACCGGGCCGCTGAGGTCGAAGACCAGCCGCAGCTTATCGGCCGAACGCCACAGGCGCGCATTGCGGATCTGCGTGGCGTAAGCCCCCGGCGGCAAGGCGAACAGGGGGCTGAGCAACAGCAGGTTGAGGAGCTGACGTCTGTGCATGACCGATACCGCGAATAAGGGAGCGTCCCTGCTCGACGTGACTGAAGAAAGGCTGGAGCAGAAAATTCATCGTGGATTGCATTGTTATACTATAACATGCCTAATTATTACCAACGATGGACCTGCTTATGAATGCGCTGACTCTGCCGGATATCGCCGCGCAGGCTTCACGCCAAGCCTTGCCACTCGACTGGGTGGGCATGTGCGGCGTGGCCTTGCCTGTCCTGTTTGATGGCCAACGCCTGCTCGCCACCGCCGATGCCGGTGTGAGCCTGGACGATGGCGCGGCCCGTGGCATTCATATGTCACGCCTGTACCTGGCACTGGAAATGTTCGATCAGCGGCCGCTGACGCCTGCACTTCTGCGTAATGTACTGCAGCGCTTTCTCGACACACATGAAGATTTATCTAATAACGCCTACCTGCGTATCCACACCAGCTTGCTGTTGAAACGCCCGGCTCTGGTCAGCCCTTTGGACGGTTGGAAACGCTACCCGGTCAGCATTGAGGCGCGTCTGGAAAACCGGATGTTCCACGTGGAACTAAAAATTGACGTAACCTACTCATCAACCTGCCCATGCTCCGCCGCCCTTGCCAGGCAATTGATTCAACAGCAATTTCTCGACGATTTCGCCAACACGCCATTGCAGCATGCAGACGTGTTGACCTGGCTCGGCAGCGCCAACGGCATTGTCGCCACACCCCACAGCCAACGCAGCAGCGCGCAGTTGCATGTGCACCTGCAAGGCGAGCAATTGCCAATTGTCGACCTGATCAACAGCGCCGAAGCCGCCCTCGGCACCGCCGTGCAAACCGCGGTGAAACGTGCCGATGAGCAAGCCTTCGCCCTGGCCAATGGGCAGAACCTGATGTTCTGCGAGGACGCCGCACGCCGCCTTAACCTCGCCTTGAAGCGCTCGGATGCGGTCAAGGCCTTTCACCTCAAAGTGGTCCACGCCGAAAGCCTGCACGCGCACGATGCCGTGGCTGAAAGCCGCTGGACGAGACCTTCCACATGATCACCTGCACTGCGTTGCGCTGGGGCGCTCCGGGCCAACCGCTCACCCCCGCCGTGGATTTCACCCTGGAAAAAGGCAGCCTCACCGGCGTCATCGGCCCCAATGGCTGTGGCAAAAGCAGCCTGCTCAAGGTCATCGCCGGCTTGCAGAAGCCGCTGGCAGGAAAGGTCAGCGTCGATGTTCCACGGCGCGGCGGCCTGGCCTTCCTGCCCCAGCAGCAATACCTGGACCGGCAGTTCCCCATCAGCCTGCAGGAACTGATCGCTGCAGGATTGTGGGGCACTCGGCTCACGTCACCGCAACGCAACGAGCGCCTGCACGCCGCGCTGGAAGACTGGTGCCTGAGCGGCCTGGAGCAACGCCCATTGATGGCCCTGTCCGGCGGCCAATTGCAACGCGCCCTGCTCGCCCGCATGAGCCTGACCGACTCGCCGGTGTTGCTGCTCGACGAACCCCACGCCGCCCTCGATGAGGAAGGCCAGGCGCTGTGCTGGAAACACATCCATGCCTGGCATGAAGAAGGCCGCACGCTGATGGTGGTCTGTCATGACCTGGCGTCGGTGCGCCACCACACACCGGACGTGCTGCACATCAAAAGCACAGGCTGCGCGCTGGGCCCGAGTAAAGAGTTGATTCGTCCACAACCGCAATTGCAGGTGGCCTGATGCATTTTGCCGCCCACTTGTGGATGCCCTTTGTCGATTTCGTATTCATGCGCCGCGCGCTGATCGGCGGGCTGGTGCTGGCCTGCAGCACCGCGCCGCTCGGGGTGTTCCTGATCCTGCGGCGCATGAGCCTGATCGGTGATGCGGTGGCCCACGGCATTCTGCCCGGCGCCGCCCTGGGCTTCTGGTTCGCCGGGCTGAGCCT
>NZ_CVTN01000073.1:121054-191597 GCF_900004915.1 Pseudomonas sp. 31 R 17 | reverse complement strand
GGCTGCTTCTTTCGTCTTCTTCAATGAATCAAGCAATTCGTGTGGGAACTTATGGAGCAGCTGATGTCGTCGATTAAGGAGGTGATCCAGCCGCAGGTTCCCCTACGGCTACCTTGTTACGACTTCACCCCAGTCATGAATCACACCGTGGTAACCGTCCTCCCGAAGGTTAGACTAGCTACTTCTGGTGCAACCCACTCCCATGGTGTGACGGGCGGTGTGTACAAGGCCCGGGAACGTATTCACCGCGACATTCTGATTCGCGATTACTAGCGATTCCGACTTCACGCAGTCGAGTTGCAGACTGCGATCCGGACTACGATCGGTTTTGTGGGATTAGCTCCACCTCGCGGCTTGGCAACCCTCTGTACCGACCATTGTAGCACGTGTGTAGCCCAGGCCGTAAGGGCCATGATGACTTGACGTCATCCCCACCTTCCTCCGGTTTGTCACCGGCAGTCTCCTTAGAGTGCCCACCATGACGTGCTGGTAACTAAGGACAAGGGTTGCGCTCGTTACGGGACTTAACCCAACATCTCACGACACGAGCTGACGACAGCCATGCAGCACCTGTCTCAATGTTCCCGAAGGCACCAATCCATCTCTGGAAAGTTCATTGGATGTCAAGGCCTGGTAAGGTTCTTCGCGTTGCTTCGAATTAAACCACATGCTCCACCGCTTGTGCGGGCCCCCGTCAATTCATTTGAGTTTTAACCTTGCGGCCGTACTCCCCAGGCGGTCAACTTAATGCGTTAGCTGCGCCACTAAGAGCTCAAGGCTCCCAACGGCTAGTTGACATCGTTTACGGCGTGGACTACCAGGGTATCTAATCCTGTTTGCTCCCCACGCTTTCGCACCTCAGTGTCAGTGTTGGTCCAGGTGGTCGCCTTCGCCACTGGTGTTCCTTCCTATATCTACGCATTTCACCGCTACACAGGAAATTCCACCACCCTCTACCACACTCTAGTCAGTCAGTTTTGAATGCAGTTCCCAGGTTGAGCCCGGGGATTTCACATCCAACTTAACAAACCACCTACGCGCGCTTTACGCCCAGTAATTCCGATTAACGCTTGCACCCTCTGTATTACCGCGGCTGCTGGCACAGAGTTAGCCGGTGCTTATTCTGTCGGTAACGTCAAAACAATCACGTATTAGGTAACTGCCCTTCCTCCCAACTTAAAGTGCTTTACAATCCGAAGACCTTCTTCACACACGCGGCATGGCTGGATCAGGCTTTCGCCCATTGTCCAATATTCCCCACTGCTGCCTCCCGTAGGAGTCTGGACCGTGTCTCAGTTCCAGTGTGACTGATCATCCTCTCAGACCAGTTACGGATCGTCGCCTTGGTGAGCCATTACCTCACCAACTAGCTAATCCGACCTAGGCTCATCTGATAGCGCAAGGCCCGAAGGTCCCCTGCTTTCTCCCGTAGGACGTATGCGGTATTAGCGTCCGTTTCCGAACGTTATCCCCCACTACCAGGCAGATTCCTAGGCTTTACTCACCCGTCCGCCGCTCTCAAGAGAAGCAAGCTTCTCTCTACCGCTCGACTTGCATGTGTTAGGCCTGCCGCCAGCGTTCAATCTGAGCCATGATCAAACTCTTCAGTTCAAACATCTTTGGGTTTTTAAGAAACCCTAAACTTGGCTCAGCAATCGTTGGTTATTCTTTGATTTCTCGCGGAGTAACTTGTGATGCTGATAATCTTGTTGACTATCAGTCTGACTCCACAAGCACCCACACGAATTGCTTGATTCAGTTGTTAAAGAGCGGTTGGTTAAGATGTTTCGTCTCAACCGAGGCGCGCATTCTACAGCAGCCTCATTTGCTGTCAAGCGGTTATTTTCAGAAGTTTTCGAAGAATTCTTCAACAACTTCAACCACTTGCGCTTGCGATCTCTCGTAAGCGGGAGGCGAATTCTACAGCGTTACACGCTGCTGTCAACACCTCTTTTTCAACTTCCTTTTGGCTTCGATGAACTGAAGCGACCTGCTGTCGAAAACTGCTTAACTCATTGTTTACCAAAAAGTTTTCCGTTTCGACTGCGCCGGAAGTGGGGCGAATTATAGGCGCACAGAATCTGCCGTCAACGACTAATTTCGTTTTCTTATCAAATAGTTAGGATTGATCAGAAAACGACCGACGCTCCTCTATATAGAAGAGATCGCTCAGACAACGCCAGCCTCTCTTAAAGCAGCTACATTCGACGGCGCCAGCCCCAGCACACTTTGCAGCACTTGAACCGTATGCTCACCCAACAGCGGAGGCGCATTACGATATTCCACGGGTGTCTTGGAAAGCCGGATGGGACTGGCAACCTGAGGCACCATCCCCGCCAACGCGTGAGGCAACTCTATGGCCAACCCACGCGCCTTGACCTGCGGATCGGCAAACATCTGCGCCAGATCATTGATCGGCCCACACGGCACACCTACCTTCTCCAGCCGCGATACCCACTCTGCCGTAGTCTTGAACACGGTCGCCTGCCGAATCAGTGGAACCAGCACCGCACGATTGGCAACTCGCATCTTATTCGTAGAGAACCGCGGATCATCCGCCCACTGGGGTTGTCCGGCCACCTCGGCGAACTTGCGAAACTGCCCGTCATTACCCACGGTCAGGATGAAATCACCATCAGCCGTAGGAAAGTCCTGATAAGGCACGATGTTCGGATGCGCATTGCCCAGACGCTTTGGCGAAACTCCCGTGGTCAGGTAGTTCATCGCCTGGTTAGCCAGGCAAGCTACCTGCACATCCAGCAGCGCCATATCAATATGCTGCCCACCGCCGTCGTGATCCCGGTGAGCAAGCGCCGCCAGGATGGCTACGGTCGAATAAAGCCCGGTGAGGATATCGGTCAACGCCACCCCAACCTTCACCGGCCCCGCGCCCTCATCACCCTCAGGCCGACCGGTGAGGCTCATCAACCCACCCAGCCCTTGAATCATGAAGTCATAGCCGGCACGGGTTGCATAGGGGCCGGTCTGGCCAAAGCCGGTAATCGAGCAATAGATCAGCTCCGGATTGATCGCCTTGAGCGACTCATAATCCAGACCATAAGCTGCCAGGCCACCCACTTTGAAGTTCTCGATCAGAATGTCCGACTTGGCAGCCAGGTCACGCACCAGCTTCTGCCCCTCAGGCCTGGTGAAGTCGATGGTCACCGAAGCCTTGTTCCGGTTGGCGGACAGGTAGTACGCGGCCTCACTGGTGTTCTCACCATCAGCATCCTTGAGAAAAGGCGGCCCCCAGGCGCGCGTGTCGTCACCATTGCCCGGCCTTTCGACCTTGATCACCTCGGCCCCAAGGTCCGCGAGTATCTGCCCGGACCAAGGGCCCGCCAGTACTCGCGATAAATCCAGTACACGCAGATGCGAAAGCGCGCCCATGTCCGTGCTCCTATTAATAGAAGGCCTGAAGACCGGTTTGCGCGCGCCCCAGGATCAAGGCATGCACGTCATGCGTACCTTCATAGGTGTTGACCACTTCCAGGTTGACCAGATGACGCGCCACCCCAAACTCGTCGGAGATGCCGTTGCCGCCCAGCATGTCCCGGGCCATGCGCGCGATATCCAGAGACTTGCCACATGAGTTGCGCTTCATGATCGAAGTAATCTCAACCGCCGCCGTTCCCTCATCCTTCATCCGCCCCAGGCGCAGACAACCTTGCAGCGCCAACGTGATCTCGGTCTGCATGTCGGCCAGCTTTTTCTGGATCAACTGCGTCGCCGCCAACGGGCGACCAAACTGATGACGATCAAGGGTGTACTGGCGCGCGGTATGCCAGCAGAACTCCGCGGCCCCCAGCGCGCCCCAGGAGATGCCGTATCGCGCCGAGTTCAGGCAAGTAAACGGACCTTTCAAGCCACGCACGTCCGGAAAGATGTTCTCTTCGGGCACAAACACGTTGTCCATGACAATTTCGCCCGTAATGGACGCCCGCAAGCCGACCTTGCCGTGAATCGCCGGAGCACTCAGGCCTTTCCAGCCCTTCTCCAGTACAAAACCGCGTATGTCGCCGGCGTCGTCCTTGCCCCACACCACAAACACGTCGGCGATCGGGCTGTTGGTGATCCACATCTTCGCGCCAGTCAGGCTGTAGCCGCCTTCCACTTTGCGCGCACGGGTAATCATCGCGCCTGGATCAGAACCGTGATTGGGCTCGGTGAGACCGAAGCAGCCGATCCATTCGCCGGAGGCCAGTTTCGGCAGGTACTTCTGCTTTTGCGCTTCGGTGCCGAATTCATTGATCGGCACCATGACCAATGAGGACTGCACACTCATCATCGAGCGATAACCGGAATCGACACGCTCGACTTCACGAGCAATCAACCCATAGCTGACGTAGTTCAAGCCACTGCCACCGTATTGCTCGGGAATCATGGCCCCCAGCAAGCCGGTTTCGCCCATCTCGCGGAAGATCGCGGGGTCGGTCTTTTCATGACGGAAAGCTTCAAGCACACGGGGCGCCAACTTGTCCCGAGCAAATTGCTCGGCGCTGTCGCGCACCATGCGCTCTTCTTCGGTGAGCTGTTGATCCAGCAGCAGCGGATCGATCCAGTTGAAGCTTGCCTTGCCAGCCATGAATAAGTCCTCACGAAAAGAATCAAAACGTCGTGCAGGCAGACTAGGCCGGGGCGACGCCGAGGGCAAACGAGGTTTCTGCATGGGGTTGTGCTAATTTCTCACTTCGTAACGCCTGACAAGGCCAAAAAAGCGTCTTATATGTGAGGACAATGTACATGCGCAGGAAAATCCCCAGCACTACCGCGCTTATCAGTTTCGAAGCAGCCGCCCGCCATGAGAGCTTCACCAAGGCAGCACAGGAGCTTTCCATCACTCAAGGTGCGATTTGCCGACAGATCGCCAGCCTTGAAGAATTTTTGAGTGTCGAACTGTTTCGACGCTCGCGGCGCGGGGTAAAGCTGACCGAGGCGGGGCTGTCTTATAGCCGCAGGGTGGCAACGCAACTGGATGCAGTAGAACGCGACACCCTTTCGGTCATGGGCCAGCAGGGCGCGAATGTCATCGAACTGGCTGTGGTACCGACTTTCGGCACCCAATGGTTGATCCCGCGCCTGAAGGACTTTCAACAGCGGCACCCGGAAGTGACGGTCAACCTGACCAACCGCACGCGCCCCTTCCTGTTTGCCGACACCGAGTTCGACGCTGCGATCTATTTCGGCGATGCCGACTGGTCCGGCACCGAATCCCACAGGCTCATGGGGGAAAACCCTGTCCCCGTGTGCAGCCCACGCTTACTCGGCGACCGCGCGCACTTTACCCCCCAGGAAATGGCCGACCTGCCCCTCTTGCAGCAGACAACGCGCCCTTACGCCTGGCGCCAGTGGTTCAACGCCCAACAGATGAGCGTTCCCCGCGACATGACAGGCCCGCGTTACGAGCTATTCTCAATGTTGTCCCAGGCGGCAATGCATGACATGGGCATTGCGCTGATCCCGCCCTTCCTGATCCAGCGAGAGTTGAAAGAGCAGCACTTGGTGATCGCGAGCCACCATACCCTGCCCAGCGATAAGTCTTATTACCTGATGATTCCGGAACGAAAGGTCAAATCCGCGTCCCTGCATGCGTTCCGCGATTGGCTCATCGAGCAATCCCGGCGCTACAACCCCGACACCCAAGGCCAACCCCCATTTACTGACCTTGTAGTCAACTAAATAAAAGCACTACAGATATACGCGGATGTCGCATTTAAACAGACTGTATCTGTTGAACAAAAAAGGAGCGCAAAGCCATGAATGATAAGGCTTGCAGCGACTATTACGGTTCAATAACCGACTATTCACGCCGACGATTAAAAAACCGTGCGCTACCGCCTACAAGCCTTTAATTGCTTGTATTTAAAGAGGTTATTTCGGCACGTTGCGACAATCAGTCACAGGGTGACTTGTAGTTAATTTTTCGTCACCCGTCATAATCCCTTGAAGGCCGTAAAGTTCGCCTGCAAAATGCCGCGCCCCGCTGTCATTTCAGCGGGATCGTGCTGATCGGCCGCCCCAGTTGCGCCACTCACGGCGCACTGGCCTTTTTACAAAAAGATCAAAAGCAAAAAGATCATGCAGGAGATTTGACGTGCACATTGGTGTTCCTCTCGAAACCCAGACCGGTGAAACGCGGGTGGCTGCCACCCCGGAAACCATCAAGAAGCTGATCGGCCAGGGCCATAAGGTCACTGTACAAAGCGGCGCCGGCATCAAAGCCAGCATCGTCGACAGTGCCTATGAAACGGCAGGCGCAACCATTGGCAGCGCCAGCGATGCGTTTGGCGCCGAACTGATCCTCAAGGTGGTTGCTCCCAGCGACAGCGAACTGGCGCTGATCAAAAGCGGCACCGTATTGGTGGGCATGCTCAACCCGTTCAGCAACGAAACCATCGCCAAGCTCGCAGAGCGCGGCATCACGGCCTTCGCGCTCGAAGCTGCGCCACGCACCTCCCGGGCCCAGAGCCTGGATGTGCTGTCCTCCCAAGCCAATATCGCCGGCTATAAGGCCGTGTTGCTGGCGGCCCACCACTACCCGCGCTTCATGCCGATGTTGATGACCGCCGCAGGCACGGTGAAAGCCGCTCGCGTGTTGATCCTCGGCGCCGGTGTTGCAGGCCTTCAGGCGATTGCCACGGCGAAACGCCTGGGTGCGGTGATCGAAGCGTCTGACGTTCGCCCGGCCGTGAAGGAGCAGATCGAATCCCTCGGTGCCAAGTTCGTTGATGTGCCTTACGAAACCGATGAGGAGCGCGAATGCGCGGTCGGCGTCGGCGGTTACGCACGTCCCATGCCCAGTAGCTGGATGCAGCGCCAGGCCCTGGCGGTGCATGAGCGCGCCAGGCAGGCCGACATCGTCATCACCACGGCGTTGATCCCCGGCCGTAAAGCGCCGACCTTGCTCAGCGCCGAAACCGTCGCGCAGATGAAGCCAGGCTCGGTGGTCATCGACCTCGCGGCAGCCCAGGGCGGCAACTGCCCGCTGACGGTTGCAGATCAAGTCGTGGTGGAAAACGGCGTAATCATCTGCGGCCCGACCAACCTGGCCGGCGCCGTGGCAGCCGATGCTTCGGCCCTGTACGCGCGCAACCTGCTGGACTTCCTGAAACTGGTGTTCACCCAGGAAGGGCAGTTTGAAATCAACCTCGAAGACGACATCGTCGCCGCGTGCCTGATGTGCCGCGACGGCCAAGTCATCCGCAAAAACGCCTAAGCAGGGATTCAGACGATGGAAGAGCTTATCTCCCCCGGTATCTACAACCTGATCATCTTTGTGCTGGCGATTTATGTCGGCTACCACGTGGTCTGGAACGTGACACCCGCGCTGCACACGCCGTTGATGGCCGTGACCAACGCCATTTCGGCAATCGTGATCGTAGGGGCCATGCTTGCCGCCGCCCTCACGGTCACACCGCTGGGCAAGACCATGGGCACCCTGGCCGTGGCCCTGGCGGCGGTCAATGTGTTTGGTGGTTTCCTGGTCACCCGGCGAATGCTTGAGATGTTCAAGAAAAAAGCCCCGAAAGTAAAAGAAGAGGCGCCCAAGTAATGAGCATGAACCTCGTCACGACGCTCTACCTGATTGCGTCGATCTGTTTCATCCAGGCCCTCAAAGGCCTCTCGCACCCGACCACTTCGCGGCGCGGCAACCTGTTCGGCATGCTCGGCATGGCGCTGGCGGTACTCACCACCGTTGGCCTCATCTATAAGCTCGGCGCTGAGCTGGCGACGGCCGGTATCGGCTATGTGATCGTCGGCCTGCTGATCGGCGGCACCGCCGGCTCGGTCATGGCCAAGCGCGTCGAAATGACCAAGATGCCGGAACTGGTCGCGTTCATGCACAGCATGATCGGCCTGGCTGCGGTATTCATCGCCATCGCGGCGGTCGTCGAGCCGCAATCGCTGGGTATCGTCAAGCACCTGGGCGACGCCATTCCTGCGGGCAACCGCCTGGAACTGTTCCTCGGTGCCGCCATCGGTGCAATCACCTTCTCCGGTTCGGTGATCGCTTTCGGCAAGCTGTCCGGCAAGTACAAGTTCCGCCTGTTCCAGGGCGCACCGGTGCAGTTCGGCGGCCAGCACAAGCTCAACCTGGTGCTGGGCCTGCTGACGCTGGGCCTGGGCCTGGCCTTCATGTTCACCGGCAACCTCACGGCCTTCGCCGTGATGCTGGCCCTGGCCTTTGTACTGGGCGTGCTGATCATCATCCCCATCGGCGGCGCCGACATGCCGGTGGTTGTCTCGATGCTCAACAGCTACTCAGGCTGGGCGGCGGCAGGGATCGGCTTCTCGCTGAACAACTCGATGCTGATCATCGCCGGCTCCCTGGTGGGCTCCAGCGGCGCGATCCTGTCGTACATCATGTGCAAGGCGATGAACCGCTCCTTCTTCAACGTGCTGCTCGGCGGCTTCGGCAATGCGCCGGACGCCGGTGCTGCGGCAGGTTCCAAGGAAGCACGGCCGGTGAAGTCCGGCTCGGCCGACGATGCGACTTTCCTGCTGACCAACGCCGACACCGTGATCATCGTGCCGGGTTACGGCCTGGCCGTGGCCCGGGCGCAACACGCGCTCAAGGAACTCACCGAGAAGCTGACTCATCGCGGTGTGACGGTAAAGTACGCGATCCACCCTGTGGCGGGCCGTATGCCCGGGCACATGAACGTACTGCTGGCCGAGGCCGAAGTGCCGTACGACCAGGTGTTCGAGATGGAAGACATCAACTCCGAGTTTGGCCAGGCCGACGTGGTACTGGTGCTGGGCGCCAACGATGTGGTCAACCCGGCCGCCAAGAACGATCCGAACTCACCGATCGCCGGCATGCCGATCCTTGAAGCGTTCAAGGCCAAGACCATCATCGTCAACAAGCGCTCGATGGCCAGCGGCTACGCAGGCCTGGACAACGAGTTGTTCTACCTGGACAAGACCATGATGGTCTTCGGTGATGCCAAAAAGGTTATCGAAGACATGGTCAAAGCTGTCGAATAACACTGCGCCAGCGCAATACCCGAAACCCCGGCCTCCGATAGGCTGGGGTTTTTTCTTTCCCATGCTCTGCGTGGGAATGCAGCCAGGGATGCTCTGCGTCCCGCTTTGCACACTCCGATGAAACCCGACCAAAGGCTCTAAATCGCCACTCGGCATTCGACCATGGTAGCGCGCCGAAACTTTTTGAAATCACTACACTGCCCAACTTGCTTCCGCAGCCTGAGATAACCATTCATGTACCGTGATCGTATCCGCTTGCCTTCGTTGTTGAACAAGGTCATGAGCGCGGCAGACGCCGCTGCACTGATCGAGGACGGCATGACCGTCGGCATGAGCGGCTTCACCCGCGCCGGTGAAGCCAAGGCCGTCCCCCACGCCCTGGCCGAGCGCGCCAAGACGTCCCCGCTGAAAATCACCCTGATGACCGGCGCCAGCCTCGGCAACGACCTGGACAAGCAATTGACCGAAGCCGGCGTGCTGTCACGCCGCATGCCGTTTCAGGTCGATAGCACCTTGCGCAAGGCAATCAACGCCGGCGAGGTGATGTTTATCGATCAGCACCTGTCGGAAACCGTCGAGCAACTGCGCAACAACCAGCTCAAGTTGCCGGACATCGCGGTGATTGAAGCCGTTGCCATCACCGAACAAGGCCATATCGTGCCCACTACCTCGGTGGGCAACTCCGCCAGCTTCGCGATTTTTGCCAAGCAAGTCATCGTCGAGATCAACCTGGCGCACAATCCGAACCTGGAGGGGCTGCACGACATTTATATCCCTTCCTATCGGCCAACCCGCACGCCGATTCCGCTGGTCAAAGTCGACGATCGTATTGGCAGCCCGGCGATTCCCATCCCGCCCGAGAAGATCGTCGCCATTGTGATCACCAACCAGGCCGATTCCGCCTCTACCGTGACGCCACCCGACAGCGACACCCAGGGCATCGCCAACCACCTGATCAACTTTCTGAAACAGGAAGTCGATGCCGGGCGCATGACCAACAAGCTCGGCCCGCTGCAGGCCGGGATCGGCAACATCGCCAACGCAGTGATGTGCGGTTTGATTGACTCGCCGTTCGAAGACTTGACCATGTATTCGGAAGTGCTGCAGGACTCGACGTTCGATCTGATCGACGCGGGCAAGCTGAGCTTCGCCTCCGGCAGCTCGATTACCCTGTCGGAGCGGCGCAATGCCGATGTGTTCGGCAATCTTGCGCACTACAAGGACAAGCTGGTGCTGCGCCCGCAGGAAATCTCCAACCATCCTGAAGTGGTGCGCCGCCTGGGCATCATCGGCATCAACACAGCGCTGGAGTTCGATATCTACGGCAACGTCAATTCCACCCATGTCTGCGGCACGCGGATGATGAACGGTATTGGCGGCTCCGGGGACTTTGCGCGCAATGCGCACCTGGCGATCTTCGTGACCAAGTCGATTGCCAAGGGCGGCGCGATTTCAAGCGTAGTGCCGATGGTCAGCCATGTGGACCATACCGAACATGACGTCGACATCCTGGTGACCGAAGTGGGCCTGGCGGACTTGCGTGGCCTGGCACCCCGCGAGCGTGCCCGCGTGATCATCGACAACTGTGTGCACCCGGCGTATCGCGACGCACTGAACGGCTACTTCGTTGCCGCCTGCGCTATCGGCGGGCATACCCCGCATATCCTGCGCGACGCACTGAGCTGGCACATTAACTTGGAAGAAACCGGGCACATGCTCAAGGCTTGAGGGATATACAACCGGGTTGGTGCCAATACAGTTTCACCGGCCCGGTGGTTTGATCGCCACATCTTTCAAAAACTGTACTGCTGTACCGGTCATTTCCTACAGAAATATCCCACGACCCTCACCGAAAAAACCCATTTCGCACCGTTACGGTGCGCACAGGTACAGTTGCCCCCATTTCGTACCTTACAGCCTCTATAAACAGTTAACTGGCCCCTCACAATACAGGTGAACTGTATCTAGAGAGTCTTGCGTGCGAGGAGGATCATTGGCATCAGTTAAACCACTACCTAATCCCGCCACAAGCGGAAGGATGTCATCATGGAACGTACACTCAGTTCCGAACTGTTCTTCGAAGAAAAAGCTGTTAACACCCAGGCTTCCCTGCCTTTGCGCGTTCTCGCCAACCTGATGTTGTGGCAGCGCCGCATCTCCAGCCGCCACCAATTGGCTCGTCTGGATTCGCGTCTGCTGGCTGATGCCGGTATCAGCGAAGCTCAACGCTACGAAGAGCTGAGCAAGCCGTTCTGGCGCTGATTGGCGCTCGCTGGCCCTGACCCGCCGGGTCCACCGCCAGCACTCTGATTTGTCAAAGCAAAGCCCGCCCCGGGTAACCGGAGGCGGGCTTTGTTGTATCTGGATAGGGGAACCGGAAAAACTGCAGCCATCTACCGGACCAGTACAGTTTTCGTTTTTATAAATAACACCACAACAGTTAACCGCAGGCTTCCGAATGAGCAAGCGGTGACCTAATATCCAGTCACCACGTGGCGAACCTTGTAGAACGGGCGTCAGATGCCCAATTGCCCAACGTCCGTTTCACTGTGGCGGTTCTACGCCACCTTATTTGCTCATCTACAGGAGTCACCCCATGTCCCGTCTTCGCCTGCTGTGCACCGCCGCCCTGTTGGCCGTTGCTGCCAACGCCAACGCGAGCAGCTTTATCGTCACCACCGATTCGATCGTCGGCGCGCTGAAAGCCACCTCCGACGCCACGTCCGATGCCACCTCCTCCCTGCGCGACAACAAGGTGGTGCGAGCCGCCCGTGACGACGCGGCCAGCTTTGTCGCAAGCGAAGGCGCCATCCGTGGTGTGAAACTGGAAAGCGCCCTGGCGCAGATCCGCCAGCAGGCACCGCAATTGAACACTGCCACTGACGCTCAATTGGCCCAGGCAATCCTGGCGATCTAACGCCAGGGCCGGCAGGAAGAGCCCGTCAGTGCACTGGCTCTCACCCGGCCATTGCGCTAGCCTTGGCGCTCGTTTTCAGTTGTCGAGTGCCATGGCTTTTTCATACCGCCTGTTGATTGTTCCAGTAATGCTCTGTGCCTGCTGGGCACCATTGGCTTCGGCCTTTGACGTCTCTGTTCAGAGCACCGTTGCCAGCGCGTACGCCACCAGCAAGGTGACGTCTGCGCCGTTTGATAACAAGTTGGTCCGGGTCGCCAGGGATGATGCTGCTGCTTTCATTGCCACAGACGGCCAATGGCGGGGCGCACGCCTGGAGTCCGCGCTGGATTACCTGCGCCGCACCCAGCCAAAACTTCATGCAAGCGACCTTGAACTGGCGCAGGCAATTCTCGTCCAATAATCATCTTTGTATAGCCATCTTTGTATTGGAGTCACCCCATGCGTAGCCCGTTGATCGTCGCCGCCCTCGGCCTGCTGTTTCTGGCTGATGTCGCCCAGGCGCAAACCCTGAAGGCCACCAGCAACATCGTGGTTCGCGCTTCGGCGCGCACCATTGATTTCACCTCTGACACCACCACCTCGATCCGCGATTCCAAGATCGTGCGCGAAGCCCATGATGATGCCGCCAGTTTCGTCGCCACCCATGGCGAGATCCGTGGCGCGCAACTCGAGGCCGCCTTTGACACCCTGCGCACCCGCGTACCAGAAGCCCGTGATGCCAGCGACCAGACGCTCGCCGAAGCTATCCTCGCTCTGTGAGGCGAATCAAGGCCTGGCTCCTGGCCGGGGCTGTGCTGCTGTGTGCCGGTGCGGCCCAGGCCAGCCTGCAACTGCAGCTCAAGACCGATGGCCTGAGCCCGGCTGAACAGCAGGCCAGCCAGGCATTGCTCGATGAAGCGATGGGCGCCCTGCCGCCGCGCTTCATCGAGCAGCTGGACCGCCGCATCGAGGTCGGCTGGACCGACAAGATGCCTGAAAACGCTTACGGCCAGGCCTCCCTGGTGTCCGAGCTGGACCTCAACCGAAACCTGCTGGCCAGCCTGACCGACGGCAGCGCCGCCACCCGCAAAACCAACCGCCCCCACGGCACCGTGCGCCGGGAAATGCTCGCCACTGTGCTGCATGAACTGACCCACATCTATGACCGTGCGCGCCTGTGGTCCAAAGACGAGCGCGCCCTGATCCAGCGCTGCAGCCGCCAGAACAACATCACCGGCCTGATTGGCCTGCCCGATCAATGCCGTGGCCAGAACGACCGTCGCTTCACCCTGAGTGACGACCCTCGCCTGCTGGACCTCGCCGGCTGGCCGCAATATGTCGGCCGTCGCGGCGAACGCGAGCAGCACAACAACCAGGTGGTTCGCAGCCCGGATATCTACGAAACCACCAGCCCGCTGGAATTCGTCGCGGTCAACATGGAGTACTTCCTCCTCGACCCCAGCTACGCCTGTCGCCGTCCCGCGCTGGCGCGCTATTACAAGGAACATTTCGGCTGGGCGCCGCCGGGGCAGGATAAGTGCGGCAATACCTACGCCTTTTTGAACGCCGGCAACGATTTCGCCAAGACCCCGCTCGGCCAGATCGACCCGGAACGTGTGTACGAAATCGACTACCTGCTCGCCGAAGCCAACCAGAATCTGGTGAGCCGCTGGGGCCATAGCATGCTGCGCCTGGTGATCTGCGCGCCCGGCCGTCCTCGCGGGCCGGATTGCCGGCTGGACCTGGATCAGCACCTGGTGCTGTCCTACCGCGCCTTCGTCGGTGACGTACAGCTGTCGAGCTGGGATGGCCTGGTGGGCAAATACCCGTCGCGACTGTTTGTCCTGCCGCTGGCCCAAGTCATCGACGAGTACACCAAGACCGAACTGCGTGGCCTGGCGTCAGTGCCGCTCAAGCTCAATCGCCAGGAAATCAACGAAACGGTCGAACACGCCGCCGAGATGCACTGGAGCTACGACGGCAACTACTTCTTCATTTCCAACAACTGTGCGGTGGAAAGCTTGAAGCTGTTGCGCAGTGGCAGCGCCAACCCGCAATTGACCGGCCTGGACAACATCACCCCCAACGGCTTGCTGGAGGTGCTCAGCGCACGCGGGTTGGCCGACACCAGCGTACTGAATGACAAGCGCGAAGCGTTGCGCCTGGGCTATCACTTTGACTCGTTCCGCGAGCGCTACCAGGCGATGTTCGATGTACTGCGCAAGCGCCTGCCGATCAAGCAGACCCAAGTCGAAGACTGGCTGTCGCTGAATGCGCAGGAGCGCCGCCAATGGTTCAGCCAGGCCGACTTGCGAACCAGCGCCGCGTTGCTGTTGCTGGAGCAGGCCAGCTTTCGCAAACAATTGATGCTCGCCCAGGACGAAGTCAAACAACGCTACCTCAATGCGCGGGAGCTGAAGAACGGTGGCATGGAAAAAGCCAACAACACGTTGCAGCAAATCCTCGCCAACAGCGGCTTCCTCAGTCGCCCCGCCGAGTTGCTCGACAGTGGCGGCTACGGCCTGCCGCAGCCTTCGGAGGCCAAGCGGCTGGAATCGGAAAGTGCCGAGCGCCAGAAGCAACTGCAATCGCTGACCGGCGAGCTGGATAAAGAAGTCAGGGCGCTGCTCGATCCGTCCCGCGCTGCCGAGATTGCCGCTTGCGAAGCCAATCTCAAGCAAATGGGCGAACACCTGCGAGCGTTGCATAAAGCGGCCGGCGGCCTCGAACTGCCGTAAACACTCAGCGAATCAAGTAATTCCAATGTGGGAGGGGGCTTGCCCCCGATAGCGGTAGGTCAGCTAGCCATAAGCTGCCTGACCCACTGCAATCGGGGGCAAGCCCCCTCCCACATTTTTTATCCGCATAGGCCGCAAGACCGAGTGTCACCTGTTTTCCCGGCGAAAGCTGGCTGAAAGCTTACCCGTCTAGGATCACCCCACTGTCGGCAATAGACCGACTGTTAACAACAACAATGGTGATTCCCGATGTCCGCCCGTACCCGTCTGTTTTTCCCTACTCCCCCCGTACGCCTCGTGCCTTTCGTTCTGCGCTGACCTCACCCGGTTCGCCATTCCCTAGCCGCGCTACGCCTGGAGTATTCCTATGCTGACTTTCCTTGGCTTTGCCATGGTCATCACGTTCATGTTCCTGATCATGACCAAGCGCCTGTCTGCGCTGATCGCCTTGATCATCGTGCCGATCCTGTTCGCGCTGTTCGGCGGCTTCGCGCCGAAGATCGGCCCGATGATGCTCGAAGGCATCACCAAGCTCGCGCCGACCGGCGTGATGCTGATGTTTGCCATCCTCTACTTTGCCCTGATGATCGACTCCGGCCTGTTCGACCCGGCCGTGCGCAAGATTCTCAAGATGGTCAAGGGCGACCCGCTGAAAGTCTCGGTCGGCACCGCCGTGCTGGCCCTGGTGGTGTCCCTCGACGGTGACGGCGCCACCACCTACATGATCTGCGTCGCTGCGATGCTGCCGCTGTACAAGCGCATCGGCATGAGCCCGCGCATCATGGCCGGCCTGATCATTCTTGCCGGTGGCGTGATGAACATGACCCCCTGGGGCGGCCCGACCGCTCGCGCCGCCAGCGCGCTGCATGTGGACCCCTCGGATATCTTCGTACCGATGATCCCGGCCATGGCGGCCGGCGTGGTAGCGATCCTGGCGATTGCCTATATGTACGGCAAGCGCGAGCGCGCACGCCTGGGTGAACTGCATCTGCAAGGCGACGAGATCGACCACAGCGAAATCAGCGTGTCGCAATTTCCCGACGCCCGCCGTCCGAAGCTGATCTGGTTCAACGGCGCGCTGACACTTGCCCTGATGTGCACGCTGATCGCCGGCCTGCTGCCGCTGCCCGTGCTGTTCATGGTGGCGTTCAGTATCGCGATGATCGTCAACTACCCATGCCTGCAACAGCAGAAAGACCGCGTCGCCGCCCACGCCGGCAGCGTATTGGCGGTGGTCGGGCTGATCTTCGCCGCCGGCATCTTCACCGGCATCCTGTCGGGCACCGGCATGGTCGATGCCATGTCCAAGAGCCTGCTGGCGGTTATCCCTGAAGCCTTGGGACCGTACCTGGCGGTCATCACGGCGCTGGTGAGCATGCCGTTTACCTTCTTCATGTCCAACGATGCGTTCTACTATGGCGTGCTCCCCGTGCTGGCCGAAGCTGCCAGCCACTACGGCATCACCGCCGTGGAGATGGCGCGTGCGTCGATCGTCGGGCAACCGGTGCATCTGCTCAGCCCACTGGTACCCTCCACCTACTTGCTGGTCGCCCTGGCAGGTATCGAGTTTGGTGATCACCAGCGCTTCACCCTCAAGTGGGCAGTGCTGGTATGCCTGTGCATAATGTTCGCCGCGCTGCTGATGGGGATTTTTCCGCTGTTCAGCACTCTATAATCGTACCGACTCACTCACCGCGCGGCGCTACAGTCCGCGCGGTCTAACACTTGCTCAAAGGAATACACATGGAATGGCTGACCAATCCGGAAATCTGGATTGCCTTCTTCACCCTGACGGCGCTCGAGATCGTCCTGGGCATCGATAACATCATCATGATTTCGATCCTGGTCAGCCGCATGCCCAAGCACATGCAGGCGCGCACCCGGATCTTCGGCCTCGCCCTGGCGATGGTCACGCGCATCCTGTTGCTGCTGTCGATCACCTGGGTCATGCAACTGACCGCCGACCTGTTCGTGGTCTTCGGCCAGGGCATCTCCGGTCGCGACCTGATTCTGTTCTTCGGTGGCTTGTTCCTGCTGTGGAAAAGCTCCCAGGAGATGTACCACGCCCTGGAAGGTGAAGACGAAACCCACGACGAACCGGGTGGCAAGGGTGGCAAGTTCATCTACACCATCATCCAGATCGCGATCATCGACATCGTGTTCTCCCTGGACTCGGTCATCACCGCCGTCGGCATGGTTTCCCATGTGCCGGTCATGGTCGCCGCCATCGTGGTTGCCGTATTGGTGATGATGCTGGCCGCCGGCACCATCAGCGAATTCATCGACAAGCACCCGTCGCTGAAGATGCTGGCGCTGTCGTTCCTGCTGGTGGTGGGTACCGTGCTGATCGCCGAATCCTTCGACGTTCACGTGCCAAAAGGCTACGTCTACTTCGCCATGGCGTTCTCGCTGGCGGTGGAAGCGGTGAACATCAAGATGCGCACCGCCATCGCGAAAAAGAAGAAGCAGCAGGATCCGGTGAAACTGCGCAAGGATATTCCGGGTCAATAAACCCAAACGTCGCGCACCACCAAAACGCTGTAGGAGCGAGCTTGCTCGCGAAGAATTCAGGGACACCGCGTTGATTCAGATTGCACGCGTTATCGTTGGCGTTCTTCGCGAGCAAGCTCGCTCCTACACAGATGACAGTTTTGTTTCAATCCCGCGATCAGCTATGCGATGCTGGCGCAGAGCCCATTCGCCAACTACAGCTTAAGTACAAGACGTAGAACGGCACGCGGCAACTTTCCTTCGCTCCTGCTGGAGCTCACCTACACGGGGGGCCGAGCATGCTGACCTTGCTCAATCTGCTTTCCGCCGTGACCCTGCTGATCTGGGGCACGCACATCGTCCGTACCGGCATCCTGCGGGTCTACGGCTCCAACTTGCGCCAAGTCATCGGGCAGAACATGTCCAAGCGCTGGCTGGCGTTTATCGCCGGTATCCTGGTGACGGCCATGGTGCAGAGCAGCAATGCCACGGCGATGCTGGTGACGTCCTTTGTCGGCCAGGGGTTGATGAGCCTTACGCCCGCCCTGGCCACCATGCTCGGCGCCGACGTCGGTACCGCGCTGATGGCGCGGGTGCTGACCTTTGACCTGTCGTGGTTGTCACCGCTGCTGATCTTCCTCGGGGTGATTTTTTTCCTGTCGCGCAAACAGACGCGGGCAGGGCAGTTGGGCCGGGTCGGGATCGGCCTCGGGCTGATCATTCTGGCCCTGCAATTGATCGTCGAAGCTGCCGGGCCGATTACCCATGCCCAGGGCGTCAAAGTCATCTTCGCTTCGCTGACCGGCGATATCTTGCTCGACGCCCTGGTCGGTGCGCTGTTCGCGATGATTTCCTATTCCAGCCTCGCCGCAGTGCTGCTCACGGCAACCCTGGCCGGTGCCGGCGTGATCGGTCTGCACGTGGCCATCGGCCTGGTGATCGGCGCCAACATCGGCAGTGGCATCCTGGCCTTTCTCAGCACCAGCATGCAAAACACCGCCGGGCGGCAAGTCGCCCTGGGCAGCCTGTTGTACAAATTGATCGGCCTGCTGTTGATCATTCCGGTACTCGACCCACTCGTCCGCTGGATGGACGGCCTGGACTACAGCACCCAAGGCATGGTCATCACCTTTCACCTGCTCTACAACGTCAGCCGCTGCCTGATCCTGTTGCCCACTATCGGCCCGATGGCGCGGCTGTGCGAATGGCTGCTGCCGGAGCGTCCCGAGACCAACGGCAAAGCCAAGCCGCGCCATCTGGACCTGGCCTCGCTGAACACGCCGAGCCTGGCGCTGGCCAACGCCGCCCGCGAAACCCTGCGACTCGGCGACCTGATCGACAACATGCTCACCTCGATGCAGGAAGTGCTGCGCGGCAACCAAACCGCCATTACCCAGCAAATGCGCAGCCTCAGCGATGACGTCGAGGCGCTTTATAGCGCGATCAAACTTTACCTCGCGCAAATGCCCCGTGAAGACCTGAGTGAGCAGGACAATCGACGCTGGGCAGAAATCATCGAACTGTCGATCAACCTGAAGCTGGCCGGCGACCTGATCGAGCGCATGCTGCGCAAAGTGCAGCAGCAGAAGACGTCCCAGCGCCGGCAATTTTCCGAAGTCGGCCTGGAAGAACTCAGCGGTCTGCACAGCCAACTGATCGCCAATCTGCGCCTGGGCCTGTCGGTATTCCTCAGCGGCGACCCGGAAAGCGCCCGCCAGTTACTGCGGGAGAAACGCCGCTTTCGCGCCCAGGAGCGGCGCCTGGCCCACGCTCACGTCAGCCGCTTGCAGCGTAAAATCGTACAGAGCCTGGAAACCAGCTCCCTGCACCTGGAGCTGATCGCCGACATGAAGCGCCTGAACTCGTTGTTTTGCAGCAGCGCTTATGTCGTGCTGGAAACGTCCGACACCGGCGCACTCTCCGCCGACGATATTGCCGACATCACCCATTCGCCCTGAACGTACGCCAGCGAGCGAAGTCAGTTAACAACGGACCTCATTCGCCAGGAAGCTTGTTATGCGTCGCCTGTTACTTGCCTGCCTGTTCATGGGCTCGGCACACACCTTTGCCTTTGACCGCCTGCAGGTCGAAGGCTATACCTTGCCCAACGGCCTGCAATTGCTGCTCAAACCGGGCACCGAGCGCGGGCATGTGGCGATCCGCCTGGTAGTCGGCGTGGGCCTGGACGATTTCAGCTGCGAGCAGAAAGAACTGCCGCATTTGTTCGAGCACCTGCTGTTCAGCGGCATCGACGGCGGTAACGAAGGCGACCTCGAAGACCGCATGCAGGCCCTGGGCGGGGAGTGGAATGCCTACACCAGCAACGCCGACACCACGTTCGTGATCGAGGCGCCTGCGCAGAACCAGCGCAAGGTATTGGACCTGCTGCTGGCAATCGTCACCCGCACCCAACTGACCGATGCCAATATCAACGCCGCCAAGCAGGTGGTCGAGCGCGAGGACGGTGGCCATTATTCCCACTTGCAACGCCTGCTGGACCGCCAGGACCTGGGCCACAACGCCAGCAAGCAGCTGGCTGTCGAGTTGGGCCTCAAGTGCGCCGAACGCGCCGAGGTCAACGCTCTGACCCGCGACCAGTTGGAGGCGCTGCGCAAAAACTGGTACGCACCGAACAACATGACCCTGATCGTCGTCGGCGACCTGGACAAACTGCTGCCTGCCTACCTGGAACGCACCTATGGCCAGCTCGACCCGGTCGAGCCGAGCGAACATCGACCGCTGCCGCAAATCCAGCAGGCCGCCGCCAGCCATCGCGACCTGATCCACGGCTGGGTCGGCGACAATGCCAAGCTGCACTGGCTGTTCCCGGAGCCGGTGCTGGAAGACCAGCATGATGAAACCTACGACCTGCTCAAGGACTACCTCGACTGGGCGTTGTACCGCCAATTGCGCCTCAGGCACGGCCTGTCCTATGGGCCGTGGAGTGAGCGCGAAGTGCTCGGCGGCGTGGGCTTCCTGAGCCTGAACGCCGACCTCGAACGGGAAAACCTCGAGCAAGCCGAGCAGGTATTGCAAGACCTCAAGGCCCGCTTGCTCAAGGATGGCCTCGACCCGGCGGTGTTCGCGCGCCTGCAGCAAGCCGCCATCGCACGCCAGGCCTGGGCCGTGCAGGGCAACAGCGCGCTGGCCGACTATTATTGGAGCGCTGCCGGCGAATATGACGGTGGGCGCTTCAGCGACCCGGCCAAACGTATCAAGGCCGTGACCCTGGCCCAGACCAATCAGGCCATGCGCCAGTTGCTGGAGCAGCCGGGCTACTGGCGCATCGAAAAACCGCTGTTGAGCTATAACGCCCTGAGCTGGATAGGCGCGGGCGTGCTGGGAATGATCGTTCTTGTGTGGGTTGTCCTACGGCTTTATCGCAAACGGATCGCGTAACGAGGCACCGAACAGCGGACTAAAACGTTATTCTGTCTAAGATTTTTCCCACACACAGTGCGAACCGCCCATGCCGAATCTGCCGCCCCTTGTCCAGCGCGTTATAGAACTGATCAAGCGCTACCCTGGGGTGATCGCACTCGGCGGCTTCATCTCGGGTGTGGGCAGCTTCATCCTGGTGGACCGCCAGCAAGGCATGGCCAGTTGGATCGCCGTGATCCTGCTGGTGAGCTGGTTGTGGCTGATGCTGGAAAACAGCTTCACGCAGCTGTTCACCAAGCTGTTCAACCGCGAGATACCGGAACCGCTGCTGCGCTATGCGACCCAGATGATCCACCAGGAAAGTCTGTTTTTCGTGTTGCCGTTCTTTTTCGTCACCACGGCCTGGAACAGCGGCCAATCGGTGTTCACCGGCCTGCTCGGCGCGGCGGCGCTGGTCTCGATCATCGACCCGCTGTATTACAAGTGGCTGGCGCCCAAGCGCTCGCTGTTCCTCGCCTTGCATACGCTGACATTGTTCGCCGCACTGCTGACCGCGCTGCCGATCATCCTGCACCTGACGACCGCCGAAAGTTACAAACTGGCACTGGGCGTCGCCATGGCCCTGTCGATTCCGAGCCTGGCCGCCAGCCTGCCGCTGCGCAGCGTCAAAGGCTGGGCAATGCTGCTGGGGGTGACAGCCGCTATTGGCTGCGCCGGCTGGCTGCTGCGTAGCTGGGTGCCACCTGCCACCCTGTGGATGACTGAAGTGGCCATCAGCACCCAGCTGCAAGACCGCACACCGGGCGACGACCTCAAGCAAGTCAGCGCCGCCCAGCTGCGCAGCGGCGGGCTGTACGCCTACACCGCAATCAACGCGCCGCGCGGCCTCGATGAGCGGATCTACCATGTGTGGAAATTCAACGGCAAGGAAGTCGACCGCATTGCCCTGGATATCCATGGCGGCCGCAAGGAGGGCTACCGCGCCTGGACGCACAAGCAGAACTTCCCGCCGGATGCGGTAGGCCGCTGGCAGGTGCGGGTGCTCACCGAAGACGGGCAAGTGATTGGCGTGCTGCGCTTTAACGTCACCGACTCAGCACAAACGGACAACCCGCCATAGGCCCGATCGTGCTATTACGTAGCAATTGTGGACAGCCAAATACGCTCGGAGCTTATGACCACTCCCACGACGGCCGGCGCGGCCCAACTCGATACGTCCCGCACACCGCCGTTGCTGCGCATTACCGGTGACTGGACGCTTGACCATTACGCAAAGCTGAAGAAGCTGTCGAACACACTCGACGGCCAATACGACGCCGGCGCGCACATCGACCTTAACGGCCTCGGCGCCCTGGATACTGCCGGCGCTTCGCTGCTGGTGGAGTTGCTGGGCCCCGAACGTATCGAACGCTCCGCCGAGCAGAGCGATTGCAGCCTGTCCGCCGCCGACCGGGCACTGCTCAAGACGGTCTACCGCTCGCTCAATGATTTTTGCGTACCGCTCAAGGAGCCGGAAGAGGGCGCCGGTGTGCAACTGCTGGCGCGCATCGGCCGCGCCGTGGACACCGTCTGGCAAGACGGGATGAAACTGTTGGGCTTCATCGGCCTGATCCTCGAAACCTTCGTGCGCGGCATCCTGCGGCCCAAGCGCTGGCGCCTGACGCCGGTGGTCGCGCATATCGAACAGACCGGCCTGGATGCCGCGCCTATCGTTGCGCTGCTGACCTTTCTGGTCGGCGCCGTGGTGGCCTTCCTCGGCGCCACCGTGCTCAAGAGCTTCGGCGCGACGATCTTCACCGTGGACCTGGTGGCGTTTTCATTCCTGCGCGAATTTGGCGTGTTGCTCACCGCCATCCTGATCGCCGGTCGCACGGCCAGCGCCTTCACCGCACAAATCGGCTCGATGAAGGCCAACGAAGAAATCGACGCGATCCGCACCCTGGGCCTGGACCCGATGGAGCTGCTGGTGCTGCCGCGGGTCCTGGCATTGCTGGTGGCGCTGCCGATGCTGACATTCCTGGCGATGCTCTCGGGGATTGTCGGCGGTGGCGTGGTGTGTGCGGTGGCCCTGGATATTTCGCCGGCGATGTTTCTGTCGCTGCTGCAATCGGACATCGGCGTGCAGCATTTTCTGGTGGGCATGGTGAAAGCGCCTATCTTCGCGTTCCTGATCGCCGCAATCGGTTGCCTGGAAGGCTTCAAGGTCAGCGGCAGTGCCGAGTCGGTCGGCGCGCACACCACCTCCAGCGTGGTGCAGTCGATTTTCGTGGTGATCGTGCTGGACGCGGTCGCGGCAATGTTTTTCATGGAGATGGGCTGGTGAGTCGTCTGCATCGAGCGCCCACTGAGGCGGTGATTGAAGTTCGCGGCCTGTGCAATCGCTTTGGCAGCCAGAGCGTGCACGAGAATCTCGACCTGGATTTGTACAAGGGCGAGATCCTGGCGGTGGTCGGCGGCTCCGGCAGCGGCAAGTCGGTGTTGCTGCGCAGCATCGTCGGCCTGCGGCGACCCAGCGAAGGGCAAGTGCGGGTATTGGGCAAGGACCTGCCGAATTTGTCCGAGCATGAACGTTCACTGGTGGAACGGCGCTTCGGCGTGCTGTTCCAGAAGGGCGCCTTGTTTTCCTCGCTGACCGTCACCGAGAACGTCGCCTTGCCGTTGATCGAGCATGCCGGGCTCAGCCGCGCCGATGCCGAGCATCTGGCGGCGGTCAAGCTGGCCCTGGCCGGGCTGCCGTTGTCGGCGGCCGACAAGTACCCGGCGTCGCTGTCCGGCGGCATGATCAAGCGCGCCGCCCTGGCGCGCGCGCTGGCCCTGGACCCGGACATCCTGTTTCTCGACGAACCCACCGCCGGCCTTGACCCGATTGGCGCGGCGCAATTCGACCAACTGATCCTGACCCTGCGCGACGCGCTGGGCTTGAGTGTGTTCCTGGTCACTCACGACCTCGACACGCTGTACACCATCACCGACCGCGTGGCGGTGCTGGCGCAGAAGAAAGTCCTGGTGGCGGACGCCATCGATGTCGTCTCGGAAACCGATGACGCCTGGATCCACGAATATTTCCACGGCCCCCGAGGCCGCGCGGCATTGGATGCCGCTCAATCGCTCAACGAGGTATGACATGGAAACCCGAGCCCATCATGTGATGATCGGACTGTTCAGCGTAATAGTGGTGGTCGGCGCGATGCTGTTCGGCCTGTGGCTGGCCAAATCCAGCGTCGACAGCGCCTTCCAGGACTATGAGGTGGTATTCAACGAAGCGGTCAGCGGCCTGTCCCAGGGCAGTTCGGTGCAGTACAGCGGGATCAAGGTGGGCGATGTCACCAGCCTGCGTCTGGACCCCAAGGACCCGCGCCGCGTGCTGGCGCGCATCCGCCTGGCCGGGCAAACGCCGATCAAGGAAGACACCCAGGCCAAACTGGCACTGACCGGCATCACCGGCACGTCGATCATCCAACTCAGTGGCGGCACCCCGCAGAGCCCGGAACTCAAGGGCAAGGACGGCAACCTGCCGGAGATCATCGCGTCGCCGTCGCCCATCGCCCGCCTGCTCAATAACAGCAACGACCTGATGACCAGCGTCAACCTGCTGCTGCATAACGCCAACCAGCTGTTCTCCCGGGAAAACGTCGAACGCTTGAGCACCACCCTGGACAATCTGCAGCAAACCACCGGCGCCATCGCAGAACAGCGCGGCGACATCAAAGTGGTGATGCAGCAATTGATGCAAGTGAGCAAGCAGGCCGGCGGCGCGCTGGAACAGACCACCGTATTGATGCGCAACGCCAATGGTTTGCTCAACGACCAAGGCAAGCAAGCCTTTGGCAGCGCGGAGCAGGCAATGAAGTCCCTCGAGCAAAGCACCGCCACCCTCAACACCTTGCTGGCCAACAACAAGGACTCGGTGAACAGCGGCCTGCAGGGCCTCAATGAACTGGCGCCGGCCGTGCGCGAACTGCGCGAAACCCTCGGTTCGCTGCGCGCCATCTCCCGCCGCCTGGAAGCCAACCCCAGCGGTTACCTGCTGGGCAGTGACAAGAACAAGGAGTTCACGCCATGAAGCGCGCTTACCGAATCATCGCCCCCGTGGCCTTTGCATTGATGAGCGCGTGCTCGATCCTGCCCAAGCCGGACCCGTCCGACGTCTACCGCCTGGCGTCGACCCAGCCCGTCAGTCAAGGTACGCCGGTGAGCTGGTCACTGCGCGTGACCAAGCCACAAACCAGCGAATTTCTCGACAGCCCACGCATCGCGGTGGTGCCCAATGGCGATCTGATCAGCAGCTATGCCCACTCGCGCTGGAGCGACCCGGCGCCGGTGCTGTTGCGCAATCGCCTGCTGGATGGCTTCCAGCGTGATGGGCGGGTGACGCTGTTGAGTACCGATGAGACCAACCTGCAGGCGGACTATGAACTGGGAGGCCAGTTGCAGGCGTTTCAGAGCGAATACCACGGCACGGCAGTGGAGGCGGTGATTCGCCTGGATGCTCGGCTGGTGCGCGGCAGTGATCAAAGGATCATTGCCAGTCGGCGGTTTGAGGTGAGGCAGAAGGTGGGGGATACCAAGGTGCCGGCGGTGGTGGCTGCTTTTGGGCAAGCCGGGGATCAACTGAATAGGCAGGTAGTGGATTGGGTTGTGGCGCAAGGCAACACTACACCTAAAGGTTGAGGGCCTCATCGGGGGCAAGCCCCCTCCCACAATTTGAATGCATTCACAGATCAACATGTGGGAGGGGGCTTGCCCCCGATAGCAATCCAAGCCTCAACCAAAGAACCAGTAGCACACCGCAATAGCCGCCACCACGCCGGCAAACTCCGCCAACAACGCACACCCCACCGCATGCCGCGCCCGCTGGATGCCCACCGACCCGAAGTACACCGCCAACACATAAAACGTGGTCTCGGTACTGCCCTGGATCGTCGCCGCTACCAACGCCGGGAAGCTGTCCACCCCCTGGGTCTGCATGGTCTCGATCAGCATCGCCCGCGCCGCGCTGCCGGAGAACGGCTTGACCATCGCAGTGGGCAGTGCGTCGACAAACCGCGTGTCCATGCCGGTCCAGGCCACCAGGTGGCGAATCCCTTCCAGGCCGAAGTCCAACGCGCCGGAGGCACGCAACACACCCACCGCACAGAGCATCGCCACCAGATAGGGCAGCAGGTTCTTGGCAACGTCAAAACCTTCCTTGGCACCTTCGACAAAGGCCTCATACACCTTGACCTTGCGCAAGGCGCCGATCACCAGGAACAGCATGATCAAGCCAAACAGCGTGAGGTTGCCCAGGATCGAAGACAACCCGGCCAGCGCCGTGGCGGACAGGGTCGCCAGCAGCGCCATGAAGCCCCCCAGCACCAACGCGCCGGGAATCAGGTAGGCGAGCACGACCGGGTCCCACAGGCGCAGGCGCTGCATCACCGCTACCGACAGCAGGCCGACCAGCGTCGACGCGCTGGTGGCCAGCAGGATCGGCAGAAACACCAGCGTCGGGTCGGCAGCGCCTTGCTGGGCGCGGTACATGAAGATGGTCACCGGCAACAGCGTCAGCGAGGACGCATTGAGCACCAGGAACAGGATCTGTGCGTTGCTCGCCGTATTGGGGATGGGGTTGAGTTCCTGCAGCGCCTTCATGGCCTTGAGGCCGATGGGCGTGGCGGCGTTGTCCAGGCCCAGGCCGTTGGCGGCGAAATTGAGGGTGATCAAGCCGATGGCAGGGTGACCGGCGGGCACCTCCGGCATCAGGCGACGAAACAGCGGGCCCAGAGCCTTCGCCAGCCAGTCGACGATCCCGGCTTTTTCGGCGATACGCAGAAAACCCAGCCACAACGTCAGGGTGCCGAACAAGAGCACCATGACCTCCACCGACAATTTGGCCATGGCAAAAATGCTTTCCACCATCGCCGCAAAAATTCCGGCGTTACCGCCCACCAGCCATTGCGCCAGTGCTGACACCATTGCCACCACAAAGAAGCCAAGCCACAGGCCATTGAGCATCAGTTGAATCCCCCGAAAGATGGGCGAATGATAACGGGGCTGGCAGAAACGACAAACCCCGGAATTATCCGGGGTTTGTGTCAGAGCATTCGAGCGATCAGCCGCGAGTGATCTCGCCGGCCGGCAGCACCTCTTTGCTGCGCCAGTGCGGCAGCGAATTCCAGTAGCGCTCGCCCTTGGCATCGTCGTACATGCCTTCCCAGCGCGAGATAACCAGCACGGCCAAGGCGTTGCCGATCACGTTCAGCGCAGTACGCGCCATGTCCATCACACGGTCGACACCCGCGATAAACGCCAGGCCTTCCAGTGGGATGCCCACGCTGCCCAGGGTAGCCAGCAGCACCACGAAGGACACACCCGGCACGCCGGCGATGCCTTTGGAGGTGACCATCAGGGTCAGCACCAGCATCAGTTGCTGGCCGATCGACAGGTCGATGCCGTACAGCTGGGCAATGAAGATCGCGGCGATGCTCTGGTACAGGGTCGAACCGTCGAGATTGAACGAGTAACCCGTCGGCACCACGAAGCTGCAGATCGCCTTGGGCGCGCCGTAGGCTTCCATCTTCTCGATCACACGCGGCAGTACGGTTTCGGAACTGGCGGTGGAGTAGGCAAGCACCAGCTCGTCCTTGAAGATGCGCATCAGCTTGAGGATCGAGAAACCAAACAGGCGGGCGATCAGGCCCAGCACCGCAAACGCGAAGAACAGAATCGCGACGTAAACCAGGATCACCAGCTTGGCCAATGGCAGCAGCGAGGCGAAGCCGAAGTTGGCGACCGTCACCGCGATCAGCGCAAATACACCGATAGGGGCGTACTTCATGATCATGTGAGTGACTTTGAACATGCTCTCGGACACGCCCTGGAACATGGTCACCAGCGGCTCGCGCAGTTCCGGCTTGAGGCTCGACAAGCCCAGGCCGAACAGCACGGAGAAGAAGATGATCGGCAGCATCTCGCCACGGGCGACGGCTGCGAAGATGTTCGACGGGATCAGGTTGAGAATGGTCTCGATGAACGCATGCTCATGCTGCACTTCGGCGGCGGTGGCCTGGTACTTGGAGATATCGACAGTACCCAGGGTACTCATGTCGATGCCCGCGCCCGGATGGAACAGGTTGGCCAGCAACAGGCCGACCACGATGGCGATGGTGGTGACTACTTCAAAGTAAAGGATGGTCTTGACGCCGATGCGGCCCAGCTTTTTCGCGTCACCCACACCGGCAATACCGACGATCAGCGACGAAATCACGATTGGGATAACGATCATCTTGATCAGGCGGATAAAGATATCGCCTGCCGGCTGCAGCACGTTGCTGATCCACCAGGCCTTTTCAGCACTGAAATGGTTGAGCACTGCACCGATTGCGATCCCCAGCACCAAACCGATGAGGATCTGCCAGGCGAGGCTTAGCTTTGCCTTCTTCATGTCATTACCCTTACTTCAAGTGAACTTAAGGCAAATGCGCCAGCTGGACCGCTCGAAAGCGAAAAAGTGTGAGCATCTGCCTCCATGGAAGGTCACCGCAGCGTGGCCGAAATGGCTTACTGGCAGGCGAAAAAAGGCGCAACTATTCCCATGCAAGGCGGCGACGTCTAATGCCGTAAACGCCTACCCTATGCCGAATCGGCATGGTTTTTTTTGAAAATAATTGTCTGAACGGTCAGTTCGGATACGCCATTGAAGCGGGTGAACCGGCCGTGAAGCTGCCAATTCCGGCTTGCGCAGAGGTAGCCGAGGACTTGGGGTGTTGGGTAGAAAAGCCTGGAATATCCGCGGCATGGCGTAAGAAACAGCCTATTGCGCTCGGAAAAATTTATCGATGGATGGTCGCGCCGACACACTACGTAATGATTGGCGAGAGGCAAAACGAGGAATGCCGGCTATGACCGGCATGATGCCCGGGCTTTGAGAGTCATAAGCCCGCCGCAAGTTCAGCAAGCTTGAGGACTTGTGAACTTGCGTCGCAGCTTTTCACCTGACCCGGCCCTTGCGCAGGCACTCCCTGTACCCGTAGGTCACGCCGATCCTGATCGATCAGAGCAACCCGGCCCCCTGGTCATGCATCGCATTCGGTATGCGATGCAAACAGAAAGAAGCGAACTGGCTTCTTTCTATGGACGCCGGCTCCGTAAGACGGAACCTAGTACCAATTCGGATCTTTCTTCAGCTGCTCCATAAGCAGCTTCTGCATACCTTCATCCGGCTTACCGATAAAGCGGTAATCGGCATGCCGCGTCGGCGATTTGTCCGCCGGCAGGCCGGCCGGGACTTCCACCAACATGGCGTAGGCATCTTCCTTATCGAAGCTGAAAGCGACGATCAGGCGCTTGTTCCGGCAGGTATCTGCCGTTTCACACAGCGGACCTACCAAGTACTTCTCACCATCTTCTTCGACAGCGTTCATCTGCTCCGCCGCGCCCGACAGGTTCATCACCCATTCGGGCAGGCGCTGCTCTTTCTTGACCACGCCTTGCCAGGTTTCACGGTATTGCGCATCCGTGCTGAGCAATTCATTGGCCCGGGATTGGCCGTCATTGGCGGCCATCACCAGGCTGCTGCCGCCCAACAGCAGGGCGGCGGCTATGGCTTTAAAAGGCACAGTGGTCATATTCAGCCTCGGCCTTTACGACCAAAGAAGAACGACGCGATAAACATCACCAGGAAGACCACGAAGAGAATCTTGGCGATACCCGTAGCGGTGCCGGCGATACCACCGAAGCCCAGGACTGCAGCCACAATGGCGATGATCAGAAATGTGATTGCCCAACTCAACATGGTGATTCTCCTTAAGCTTTCATAGGGGTAACAGCGGTGATGCCATGCAATCGCTCGACGCGAGCGACGATGTGTTGCTTAGAACACCCAGCGTTCTTGAACCGGCAGTTCACTCAGGGTGGACTCCTGGTCTGCCAGTCGCAGTTGCGGGGCGGTTACATCGGCAGTCGTGCTGCCAACGGAACGAAAATGGGTCTGGGTCATGACGGGGCGTTCGAACTGCGGGGCTTGCTGCTGACTCTGCTGCCAATGCTGCATCTGCTGGCCGGCAATCAGCGTGACCGTCAACGCCAGGCTGGCGAACAGACCTTGCTGCACATGAAGCGGCGATACACGCAATTGGCTGAGGCTTTGGCGAGTCATACTGCTTTCTCCCGCATTCTGATTATTCGGTCATGACGCTCTATGCAGTACCTATTGCAGAGCTCATGCCAGCTTTTTTACAAAATAAAACTCAATAAAATCAGATAGTTAAGAATTATCTGTCGGCACACAGCACAGCATCCTGCACGATGCACGGTCAGGGGCCGTGCGAAATGCACGATGGTCAGTGGTCGGGTCGAGGGATCGAAAGCGAATGGGCGATTGCCGAAGGGGCGAGAAGCTATGAAAACGCCACTAGATCGGGCCTTTTACTAGGGCGTGTAGGAAGATGTGCAGATAGCTACGCGATGCTTCCTTTTATCGATCAGAATAAACCATGCAACTTGCCCGATTATTCCGGGACTAAACACCAACATTCACAGTTAAGGAGCGCGGGACAGATGGAATCAGCCAAGGAACTTCAAGGCCGCATTCTTTTAGTGGATGACGAGTCCGCGATCCTCCGTACCTTCCGCTATTGCCTGGAAGATGAAGGCTACACCGTCGCCACCGCCAACAGCGCAGCCCAAGCCGATGCGTTGATGCAACGCCAAGTGTTCGACCTGTGCTTTCTCGACTTGCGCCTGGGCGAGGACAACGGCCTGGATGTATTGGCGCATATGCGTATTCAAGCGCCATGGATGCGTGTCGTGATCGTTACCGCCCATTCGGCGGTGGACACTGCAGTCGATGCGATCCAGGCCGGCGCCGCCGACTACCTGGTCAAGCCCTGCAGCCCGGACCAACTGCGCCTGGCCACCGCCAAGCAGCTTGAAGTACGCCAACTCTCGGCACGCCTGGAAGCCCTGGAAGGCGCGGTGCGCCAGCCCAAGGACGGCCTCGACTCCCATAGCCCGGCCATGATGGTGGTACTGGAAACCGCACGGCAGGTCGCCGGCACCGATGCCAATATCTTGATCCTCGGCGAGTCAGGCACCGGTAAAGGCGAGTTGGCGCGGGCCATTCACGGCTGGAGCAAACGCTCGAAAAAATCCTGCGTGACCATCAACTGCCCATCGTTGACCGCAGAACTGATGGAGAGCGAACTGTTCGGCCACAGCCGCGGCGCATTTACCGGCGCCAGCGAAAGCACATTGGGCCGCGTCAACCAGGCCGACGGCGGCACGCTGTTTCTCGACGAGATCGGCGACTTTCCGCTGACTCTGCAACCCAAGTTGCTGCGATTCATTCAGGACAAGGAATACGAGCGAGTGGGCGACCCGGTTACCCGCCGCGCAGACGTGCGTATTCTCGCCGCCACCAACCTGAACCTGGAAGACATGGTGCGCGACGGCCGCTTCCGTGAAGACCTGCTGTACCGCCTCAACGTCATCACGTTGCACCTGCCGCCGTTGCGCGAGCGCAGCGAAGACATCCTCACCCTGGCCGACCGCTTCCTGGCGCGTTTCGTCAAGGAATATGCCCGCCCGGCGCGCGGCTTCAGCGATCAGGCGCGCGAAGCGCTGCTCAACTATCGCTGGCCCGGCAACATCCGCGAGCTGCGCAACGTTGTGGAACGCGCCAGCATCATCTGCCCTCAGGAGAAGGTCGAGATCAGCCACCTCGGCATGGCCGAGCAACCGACCAACAACGCCCCACGCATCGGTGCGGCACTGAGCCTGGACGAATTGGAAAAAGCCCATATCGGCGCGGTACTTGCCACCAGCGATACACTGGATCAAGCCGCCCGCACCCTCGGCATCGATGCGTCGACCCTGTATCGCAAACGCAAACAGTACAACTTATGAGCTGTACCTCATGAAGCTCGCGATGAAACTGCGCACCCGGTTATTCCTGAGCATCTCGGCGCTGATCACCGTGGCCCTGCTGGGGCTGATCCTGGGCCTGGTCAGCGTGATGCAGATGGCCAAGACCCAGGAGTCGTTGATTCGCAGCAATTTCGTCACCCTGGACCTGGGTGTGAAGTTGCGCCAGAGCCTGGGCGATCAACTGATCATGATGCTCGAAAAGCGGCCTGATCCTGCTGCCCTGCAAGCCTCCAAACAGCGCTACTTTGACCTGTTGGACCAGGGCATAGCCCATGAACAGCGTGACGGTCACACCCACGGTTTCGAGCAGGCACGCGAGGACTATCAGAACCTGCTGCAGGCTTTTGACGAGTCTCAACAGAACCCGTCTCTGCCGAGCAGCAGGCAAAAGCTCACTGAAGCCTTCAATACCCTGCGCAACGGGCTGATCGTTCACCACAAGCTGGCGCTGGAAAATATCAGCACCAGCGAGCATAAATCCCGTGAACGTGCGCTGCTCGTCGCCAGCTTGCTGGGGCTGGTGGGCCTTGCGGTGCTGATCATCGGCTTCGTGACTGCCCATGGCATTGCCCGGCGATTCGGCGCACCCATCGAAGCGCTGGCCAAGGCTGCCGATAAAATCGGGCAAGGCGATTTCGAAGTGACATTACCGATATCGACGGCGGCGGAAATGAACCTGCTGACCCGTCGCTTCGGCATCATGGCCGAGGCCTTGCGCCAACACCAGGCCACCAATGTCGATGAGTTGCTCGCCGGTCAGCAGCGCTTGCAGGCGGTGCTCGACAGCATCGACGATGGTCTGCTGATGATCGACCGCCAAGGCCGCCTTGAACACCTCAACCCCGTCGCGCAACGCCAGCTGGGTTGGGACGAAGAGCGCCTCGGCCAGGGCCTGGGCGAAGCGCTGGGCCGCCCGGAAATGGATGAACAACTGCATCTGGTGCTGCGCGGCGGCAATCTGGAGCGGGCGCCGGAAGATCTGGAAGTGGAAGTCGAAGGTGAGCTGCGCCTGCTGACGTACAGCCTGACCCCGGTGAGCCACACCGAGGGGCATATTCTGGGCGCCGTGATGGTGCTGCATGACGTCACCGAGCAACGTGCCTTTGAGCGGGTGCGCAGCGAGTTCGTGTTGCGCGCCTCCCATGAATTGCGTACACCGGTGACCGGCATGCACATGGCCTTCGGACTTTTCCGCGAACGAGCCAAGTTCCCGGCTGAGTCACGCGAAGCCGACCTGCTGGACACGGTCAACGAAGAAATGCAGCGGTTGATGCAGTTGATCAACGATTTGCTCAACTTCTCGCGCTACCAGAACGGCCTGCAGAAACTCACGCTGGGGCCGTGCGACGTCACCGACCTGCTGGAACATGCCCGGGCCCGGTTCGCCGAACCGGCGAACGCGCAACGCGTCGAACTGCTGGTGGAAGCCCAGTCAGGCCTGCCACGCCTGTACGCCGACCAGGCGCAACTGGAGCGCGTGCTCGACAACTTGCTGGGCAATGCCCTGCGGCATACTGCCGAGGATGGACAGATTCGCTTGCAGGCGCGACGTCATGGCGAACGGGTGATTATCAGCGTCGAGGACAACGGTGAAGGCATTGCCTACGGCCAGCAGGGGCGCATCTTCGAGCCCTTCGTGCAGGTAGGGCGCAAGAAAGGCGGCGCCGGCCTGGGGCTGGCGCTGTGCAAGGAAATCGTGCAATTGCACGGCGGCCGCATGGGCGTGTATTCACGGCCGGGGCAGGGCACACAGTTCTATATGGCCTTGCCTCTGTAAGACCCCATTCAGCGTTGGTTCAAGGCGCGCAGGATTGCCGCACTTTGCGCATCCGGCGTTCCGTCGAACAACGATGGGCGGAAACGCATCTGGAATGCGGCGATCACGTGACGCGTGGCCACGTCCAGCTCACCGGTCTGCGGCGTCGGGTAGCCCAGACGCGCCAGTTCTTCCTGGAACCAGGTGATGCTCGGCAGCTGCGCGGCGTACTGCTGCTGCAATTGCGCCACTGCCTGGGCATTCGGCCAGACCCCCAGACCCTCATCGGCCAGGCGCTTCCATGGGAACAACGGGCCCGGGTCCAATTTACGCAGCGGCGCGATATCGCTATGCCCGATGATATTCCTGGGGTTGATACCGTTACGCTTGCTGATGTCCTTGAGCAGCACCACCAGCGACTTCACCTGCGCCTCGGAGTACGGGTACCACACCCGGCCGGTCGGGGTATCGCTATAGCCGGGGTTGACGATCTCGATGCCGATGGAGCTGGAGTTGAGCCAGGTACGCCCCATCCACTCGCTTTCCCCCGCATGCCAGGCACGCTGGCTTTCATCAACCAGCTTGTAGATTGTGCCTGAGGCGTCATCGCCGATCAGGTAGTGGCTGCTGACCTGGCCGTGGGTCAGCAGCGCGAGGGAGCGCTCGAGGTTGGCAGAGGTGTAGTGCACCACCACGAACTGCACGCGGTTGTCGTGATTCACGGAAGGATGGCTGGTATTGATGCGCGGGCCGCTGGAGCAGCCGGCGAGCAGAACAACGGCAACGGCGATGAAGAAAGATTTCATAGGAGAAGGCATTACACAAAGGACGATAATGCAACAGTGTAACGTACCGCTGGCGGGCAAGCGGTCAAATTACATATTCAGAACATTTTTTACGCCGCCTGCACCCGATTACGCCCCGCCGCCTTGGCCCTGTAAAGCGCTTCATCGGCGCGCTTGAGTACCAGGTCACTGCGCTCGCCCGGCTGGAACTGCGCCACGCCCATGGATACGGTGATGGTCACCGGTTCGCCCTTGAAGTGGAACGGGCAAGCCTCGATGGCCACTCGCAACACGTCACCGACAGCCAAGGCATCCGCCAGGGCCGAATCGGGCATCAACAACACAAATTCTTCGCCGCCGAAGCGCGCAATAAAATCGGTCGGACGCAGGCGTTTGCGCAGCACATTGGCGATGATCTTCAGGACTTTATCGCCGGCCAGGTGGCCGTAGCCGTCGTTGATACGCTTGAAGTGGTCGAGGTCCAGCATGGCCAGTGACAGGCTGTTGCCACGCTGGTGCCAGGCATTGACCTCATGATCCAGGCGCTCACTCCAGGCCGCGCGGTTGGGCAGGCCGGTGAGCGGATCGATCAGCGCCTTCTGGCGCTGTATCTCCAAATGCTCACGATAGCCCTGGGCTTCCTGCTCCATGTTCGCCACCCGTTCAGCCAGGCCCTGGAGCCGCGCGGCCACTTCCTGCTCGCGCTGGTCGCGCTGTTGTCGGTGCTCGTCCATGGTGCCGAGCAAGCCCTCGAGGTGGCTCTCCAGCACCTGCTTGAGGCTGTCCAGATCGGCCGCGTCCTGCACGCTGCTTTGCAGGCCGTCTACCTGTTCGCGAATTTGCGTGTCCAGCTCCCGCGCGGCGGAGCGGCTGTCGGCGTGCCCTTCGCTGGCGACCTGCAGGTGACCCTGGAATGCCTCAAGACGCTCGTTGAGCTGTTTAAGGTAAGCCTCGAATTCATGCTGGCCGCTGTCGGTAACCGCCAGCATCAGCACCGCCAGGTCGTCGAGGATCGGCAGCAGCTCGTACCAGTTCAAGCCATCGGCCAGGCGTTCGCGCATGGCTTCGGCCTGGGGTCGGTGGCGCTCGGGCAGGGACAGGTCTTCCAGCAGGCCGAGCAAGGTGTCTTCAATATGCTTGGCAACCGAGCTATAGGAAGGCTCGGGCGAATCGGGCAGGGCGTAGAGACCATCCGACTGCACGGCGTCGGGGTCAGGCTCTGCGGTATCCAATACGGGCGGGAGTGAAAGGCTGCCGATCAGCGTTTCCTCTGGCGTATCGACGGAGTCTTGGGGCGCTTCGATAAAAGCCGCGAGTGCACTTTCGGGAGCGGCGTCATCGGCTGGGGTGTCAGGCGCCTCACGATCGAAGGTTTCGTCGGGCATGGGCGCGAGCGGCGTTTGAGCAGGCGCTTGGAACTCGGACGTTACGCCGGCCGGTACCTCTTTGACGGCAGGCGCAGAGACGTCCGTTGTCGGCGGCAACGGCGCGAAAGCTCGCAATGCCTGGGTCAGCTCCTCGGAGTGCGCGGGTTCCGGGGCTTCAAGCGCTGCAGGCGAGGGCGCGACGGAGAGTGGCGCAGGGGGTGTCTCGGGCTCGGGGGCTTCGCTTGAGGGCTCCTTGGCACCAAACAGGCGCTGTAATAACCCGGGCCCGGAGCGCGGCGTTTCGCCATCCGGCTCCAGGTTATTCAGCGCCTGTTCCTGCAGGCTGCTCAACTCGCTGAGCAGCAGCGGTATTTCCCGTGCCTGCCCGACTCGACCGTCAAGCTGCTTGGCGAAGGTTTTCAGCGGGCGCGCCACCTCACGGGGCAGCGGCAGTTTCTGCAACTGCGCGACCAGGGCGGTGAGGGCGGTACTGATTTGGTCAACCCGGGTTTCGCGGCGCTGCTCGGAATCCAGCACGGCCTTTTCCAGACGCGGCAGCAGGGCGGCCAGGGCGGCGTCCATGTCGTCAGTGCGCACGACATCGCGCATTTCCTTCATGCACTGATCGACAGCGCGGTCAGTCCCTTCCGCCGCCAGCGTGCTGCGCACCAGCCCTCGACGCAACAGATCGAGGCGGGCGGCCCAGCGGCGTTCGAGCTTGTCTTGCTGCTCAACGCCTTTAAGGTACTTTTCTTTCCAGCGCTGGGCGTCGTCGCTCATGCAACAGGTCCGCCGGGGCCAGGGCTCAATGCGGGGAACGCATCAGCCGTCAGCGAGCCCGGCAGACGAATTTCCACCGCGACCGGCAGGTGATCGGAAATGGGGTGCGCCAGCACCTGCACACTTTCCAGTGTGAGGCTCGGGCTGAGCAGGATATGGTCCAGGCAGCGCTGCGGGCGCCAACTGGGAAACGTGGCTTCGACTTGCGGCGCCAGTAAGCCGAGGTCACGCAGCGGGGAATTCTGCAGCAGGTCGTTGGCGTGGGTGTTCATGTCCCCCATCAACACCTGATGCTTGTAGTTGCCAATCAAGTCGCGCACGTAGGCCAACTGGAGGTTGCGCGTACGCCCGCCGAGGGCCAGGTGCATCATCACCACCACCAGGGCTTCCGGGCCTTCGCCAAAACGCACCAGGATCGCACCGCGCCCCTTGGGGCCTGGCAACGGGTGATCCTCGATGACTGTCGGCTTCAGGCGACTGAGCACACCATTGCTGTGCTGCGCCAGGCGCCCGAGGTTGCGATTGAGTTGCTGGTACCAGTAGGGGAAGGCACCGAGCTGGGCAAGGTGCTCCACCTGATTGATGTAGCCGGAGCGCAGGCTGCCGCCGTCGGCTTCCTGCAGGGCGACCAGGTCGAAGTCGCTGAGCAGGTCGCCGATTCTCTGCAGGTTGCCGGTACGCCCCTTGTGCGGCAGCAAGTGCTGCCAGCCACGCGTGAGGTAGTGCCGATATTTCTCGGTACTGTTACCCACCTGAATATTGAAACTGAGCAGGCGCAAGCGGCTGTCCGCCGGCAGGCCTGTGGACTCCAGGTGATGTTCGTTGACCTGCGGATCATGCAGGCCGACGACACGCTCGGTACCCCAACGACGCATGGCGAGCCCCTTACTTGGCTGCGCGCTCTTTGGCGATCAGCTGGTCGGCGACATTGAGGACCGCTTCAGGACCACCGGCAGTGCCAAGGTCGAAACGGTACTTGCCGTTGACGATCAGGGTCGGTACGCCTTGCACGCCATACTTCTGCGCGAGTTCCTTGGCCTGCTTGATCTGGCCCTGGATGGCAAAGGAATTGAAGGTGGCCAGGAACTTGTCTTTATCGACACCCTGGGTGGCAACGAAGTCAGCCATTTCGTCCGGCTTGGTCAGGCGCTTGCCTTCTTTCTGGATCGCGTTGAATACCGCGTTGTGGACCTTGTGCTCCACACCCATGGCTTCCAGGGTCAGGAACAGCTGGCCGTGGGCATCCCATGGGCCGCCGAACATGGCCGGAATGCGTTTGAAGTTCACGTCCTTGGGCAGCTTTTCGGCCCAGGGGTTGATGGTCGGTTCAAAGGCGTAGCAATGCGGGCAGCCATACCAGAACAGCTCCACCACCTCGATTTTGCCGGGCACCGAAACCGGGACCGGGTTAGTCAGTTCAACGTAGGTTTTACCGGCTTCAAGCGGCACGTCGGCAGCTTGTGCGGTCATGCCGAAGAGACTGGCAGTGACGAGAGCGGCGCTGAGGATCAGATTACGCATGCTTTACTCCTGGACAAATAAAGTCGCCTCACGCGACCTTTATGTGTGACAGGTCTACGCGGACATGAGTTCGTTAGTGTAACGGCAGCGGCCACAAAAAAGGGCGGCCGTGGCCACCCTTTTTATGCTTGCATCGACGGATTAATCGAGCGTTAACGTTGCCGTCTGTCAGTGCAGGCCCTGGATGTAACTGGAGATTGCAGCAATGTCTTCATCGCTCAGTTTGCGGGCGATGGTGCGCATGGTCATTGCGTCGCCATCATTGGCCCGGCCGGCTTCTTCCTTGCGGAAGTCGGTCAGCTGTTTGGCGATGTAGGCAGCGTGCTGGCCGCTCAAGTGCGGGAAGCCGGCGGCGGCGTTGCCTGCGCCATTTGGCGAATGGCAGCCGGTACAGGCGGGCAGGCCCTTGTCCAGGTCGCCGCCACGGAACAGTTTCTCGCCACGGGCGACCAGTTTCGGATCGGCAGCTCCCACACTGCCTTTCTGGCTGGCAAAATACGCCGCGATGTCAGCGATGTCCTGATCGCTGGAGTTGGCCAGCAAGCCGGTCATTTCCAGCACCACGCGCTTGCCATCCTTGATTTCGTGCATCTGCTTGGCCAGGTAACGTTCACCCTGGCCGGCCAATTTGGGGAAGTTCGGCGCCGGGCTGTTACCGTCCGGTCCATGGCAAGCACCACACACGGCGGCTTTCGCCTGCCCCGCGGTAGCGTCGCCTGCGGCATGGGCAATACCGGTGATGCCCAAGGTCAACAGCAGACTCACGATCAGTTTGTTCATCAGCTAATCCAACTACGGCTAAGGGTTTAAGAGTTATCTACCGGGTTTACTCACCATCAACTCATTGATGGCCTGGTAATCCTCGGTACTGCAGTCCATGCACAAACCACGCGGCGGCATTGCCTTGAAACCCTGGGGCAATCACTTGATCATGTGTCGATCAATTCAGGGTTTGAGAGCGTTTTGCGTTCTAATGCGCAATAAAGGTCTTTTCGCTCCCGTGAACGTCATCCTTCGCTGGGACAAAGCACACACAAAATCTGCGGCATTATATACTGGCGCTACTGAAACGGAAACGACACCGCTTGCCGCACCCTTTTTCGGCACCGCCCACATCGGAAATCTCATGCAACTCAAGAATCCCATCCTCGGCCTGTGCCAACAGTCCACCTTCATGCTCAGCGCCGCCAAAGTGGACCAATGCCCCGATGACGAAGGCTTTGAAGTCGCCTTTGCCGGCCGTTCCAACGCTGGCAAGTCCAGCGCCCTGAACACGCTCACCCATGCCAGCCTGGCACGCACCTCGAAAACCCCGGGTCGCACGCAGTTGCTCAATTTCTTCAAGCTAGACGATGATCGGCGTCTGGTCGACCTGCCGGGCTACGGTTATGCGAAAGTCCCTATCCCGTTGAAGCTGCACTGGCAGCGTCACCTGGAGGCTTACCTGGGTGGTCGGGAGAGTTTGAAAGGTCTGATCCTGATGATGGACATCCGTCATCCAATGACCGATTTCGACTTGTTGATGCTCGATTGGGCGGTCGCCAGCGGCATGCCGATGCATATCCTGCTGACCAAGGCCGACAAGCTGACCTACGGCGCGGCCAAGAATACCCTGCTCAAAGTGCAGTCCGAAATCCGCAAGGGTTGGGGCGATGCCATCACCATCCAATTGTTCTCCGCGCCAAAGCGCATGGGCCTGGAAGACGCCTACACCGTACTGGCCGGCTGGATGGAATTGGCGGACAAGGGCGCGGAAATCGCCGAATAACTTTTGCGCAGGCAAAAAAAACCCCGGACTTCGTATGGGGAGGGGAAGTTCGGGGTCCAAGTTCCGAACCGCTAGGGCGGGGTCCGGATATCTGCCAACACTTAACACAACATAGGAGCATTGAAGGGCTTCACCACCCATTCAGTAACTCTGAGTGGCAGTTCACAGGTTAAGTTCCGGCAGGTTCAAAAAACACTTGGAAATAACTGACGGCAGCTTCCGATCTAAAGCGTTTCGCCATCACCGGTTGTGACGGCGAAACCGCAGAATCAATGCGCCTCGTCCCAGTTATCGCCAACGCCCACGTCCACTACCAGGGGCACGTCCAACTGAGCCGCAGCGCTCATGTGCTCGCGAATTCTTTCGCTGACCTCGGCGACCAGATCCTCACGGACCTCCAGTACCAGTTCGTCGTGCACCTGAAGGATAACCTTGGCGTCCAGGCCTGATTCCGTCAGCCAGTCGTCCACCTTCACCATGGCCTTCTTGATGATGTCCGCTGCCGTGCCCTGCATCGGCGCGTTGATCGCGGTGCGTTCTGCCGCCGCGCGCTCCTGGGGCTTGTTGGAGTTGATGTCCGGCAAGTACAGGCGCCGCCCGAAGAAGGTTTCCACGTAGCCCTGGTCCGCCGCCTGGGCACGGGTGCGCTCCATGTACTCGCGCACACCGGGGTAGCGGGCGAAGTACACATCGATATAGGCCTTGGCAGTCTTGGTGTCGACGCCAATGTCCTTGCCCAGCTTCTGGGCGCCCATGCCATAGATCAGGCCGAAGTTGATCGCCTTGGCGCTGCGGCGCTGGTTGGAGGTGACTTCGCTCAACTCAACCTTGAACACCTCGGCAGCCGTGGCGGTGTGCACGTCCAGATCATTGCGAAAGGCATTCATCAACCCTTCGTCCTTGGACAGGTGCGCCATGATCCGCAGTTCGATCTGCGAATAGTCCGCCGCCAGCAGCTTGTAACCCTTGGGCGCGATAAACGCCTGGCGAATGCGCCGCCCCTCGGCGGTGCGCACCGGGATGTTCTGCAGGTTCGGATCGCTGGAGGACAGACGCCCGGTCGCCGCCACCGCCTGGTGGTAGGACGTATGAATACGCCCGGTACGCGGGTTGATCTGTTCCGGCAGGCGGTCGGTGTAGGTGCTTTTCAGCTTGCTCATGCTGCGGTACTGCATGAGTACCTTGGGCAATGGAAAATCATCCTCCGCCAGCTTGGCCAGCACTTCTTCAGCGGTGGATGCCTGGCCCTTGCCGGTTTTTTTCAATACGGGCATGCCGAGCTTCTCGTAGAGGATCGCCCCAAGCTGCTTGGGCGAACCCAGGTTGAATGCCTCACCGGCGATTTCGAAGGCCTGGCGCTCCAGCTCGATCATCTTGTTGCCCAGCTCGATGCTCTGGATGCCCAGCAGGTCCTTGTCCACCAAGGCACCCTGGCGCTCGATACGCGCCAGCACCGGCACCAACGGAATTTCGATATCCGTCAGTACGCTGGCCAGGCTCGGGATCGCGGTCAACTTCGCGTGCAGTGCCTGATGCAGGCGCAAGGTCACGTCGGCATCTTCGGCTGCGTAGGGGCCGGCTTGCTCAAGGGCGATCTGGTCGAAGGTGAGCTGTTTGGCGCCCCTGCCGGCGATGTCCTGGAAGCTCACGGTGGCGTGGTCCAGGTACTTCTTCGCCAGGCTGTCCATGTCATGGCGGGTCGCGGTGGAGTTCAGCACGTAGGATTCGAGCATGGTATCGAAGGCGATGCCGCGCACGGTGATGCCGCGCGCCGGGTCGCCACCGATGGCGCAGTTGGCCAGGATGTTCATGTCGAACTTGGCGTGCTGGCCCACCTTGAGCTTGGCCGGATCTTCCAGCAAGGGCTTCAAGGCCAGCAGTACGGTGTCACGGTCCAATTGCTCCGGCGCGCCCGTGTAGGCATGCGTCAGCGGAATATAGGCGGCTTCGTGGGCCTGTACCGCAAACGACAGCCCAACCAATTGGGCCTGTTGGGCGTCGATCCCGGTGGTCTCGGTATCGAAGGCAAACAACGTCGCGTCGTTGAGTTTCTTCAGCCACAGATCAAACGTGGCCTGGTCAAGAATGGTGGTGTACACCGTCTCCACCGGCACTGCGAGAACCGCCTCGGCAGTCGCCTCGGCGGCAGGTGCAACTTCGTTGGTCGCCTTGAGTTCGACACGCTTGCTATCGCGCTGGATCTCGTCGTACCAGCTCTTGAACTCGAGCAGCGTGTACAGCTCCAGCAACTTTTCGCGATCCGGCTCGATCAGGTGCAAGTCGTCCAGGCCGATGTCCAGAGGCACGTCGATTTTGATCGTCGCCAGCCGATAGGACAGGAACGCCATCTCCCTGTGCTCTTCCAGCTTGGCCGGCAGCGTCTTGGCGCCCCGAATCGGCAGGGTCGGCACAATGTCCAACTGCTCATACAGCTCTTTGAGACCGCCATTGACCCCCACCAGCAAACCGGAGGCGGTCTTCGGACCGATGCCGGGAACCCCAGGGATGTTGTCGGAGGAATCGCCCATCAACGCCAGATAATCGATGATCTGCTCCGGAGCGACGCCGAATTTCTCCTTTACGCCCTCGATGTCCATCGAACTACCGGTCATGGTGTTGACCAAGGTAATGTGCCCGTCCACCAATTGCGCCATGTCCTTGTCGCCGGTGGAGATCACCACCGGGCGGTCAGCGGCGGCGCTGCTGCGGGCCAGGGTGCCGATCACGTCATCGGCCTCGACGCCTTCGACGCACAGCAACGGGAAGCCCAGGGCGATCACGCTCTGGTGCAGGGGCTCGATCTGCAGGCGCATGTCATCGGGCATGCTCGGGCGATTGGCCTTGTAGTCGGCGAACATTTCATCGCGAAAGGTTCCGCCCTTGGCGTCGAATACCACGGCGAACGGGCTGTCCGGGTATTGCTTGCGCAGGCTCTTGAGCATGTTCAACACGCCCTTGACCGCACCGGTCGGCAGGCCTTTGGAGGTGGTCAACGGTGGCAGCGCGTGGAAGGCGCGGTACAGATAAGAAGAACCGTCCACCAGGACGAGGGGCGCTTGGCTCATGAGCAGGATCAACCTTTTCGGCGGGTCAGGCGCTAGAATAGCCGGACCAATGAAAACAAAGGGACAAGGTTATCATGCGTACATTCAATCGCCTGCTGTTGACTGGCTTGATTGCACTCGCTCCGATGGCTGCCATGGCGGCAGACGATGCCCCATCGGGCGATCCGGAAGTGACCATTCGCACGGAAGGCGACAAGACCATCCAGGAGTACCGTCAAAACGGCTTCCTGTATGCCATCAAGGTAACGCCGAAAGGCGCCCCACCGTATTTCCTGGTACGCGCGGATGGAACCGACGCGAACTTCATCCGTTCTGACCAGCCGGATATGCTGATCCCGTCATGGAAGATCTTCGAATGGAAATGATTCCCTAATTTCAACCGGCGCCGCCCTGAGCGGCGCCCGTAACGGCAGTTTTAACCATGTCTGTGTTCACCCCCCTGGCTCGGTCCGAGCTGGAAACCTTTCTTGCCCCTTACGGGCTCGGCCGCCTGCTTGATTTCCAGGGGATTGCCGCCGGTAGCGAAAACACCAATTTCTTTATCAGCCTGGAGCAGGGCGAGTTCGTCCTGACCCTGGTTGAGCGCGGCCCCGTGGCGGAAATGCCGTTCTTTATCGAACTGCTCGACGTGCTCCACGACGCCGACCTGCCGGTGCCCTACGCCCTGCGTACCACCGACGGTATCGCTTTGCGCGAACTCAAGGGCAAACCCGCCTTGCTGCAACCGCGCCTGGCCGGCAAGCACATCACGCACGCCAACGCCCAGCATTGCGCCCAGGTCGGCGACCTGCTCGGCCACCTGCACCTGGCGACCCAGGGCGACAAGGTGTTGGAACGCAGGACCGATCGCGGGCTGGACTGGATGCTCAGTGAGGGCGCGCAGCTGATTTCGCACCTCAACGATGCACAACAGCGCCTGCTGCAGGACGCGTTGAGCGAGATCGAAACCCACAAGGCACAGATCCTCGCCCTGCCGCGCGCCAACGTTCACGCCGACCTGTTCCGCGATAACGCGATGTTCGAAGGCACGCACCTGACCGGCCTGATCGACTTCTACAACGCCTGCTCCGGGCCGATGCTGTATGACGTCGCCATCGCCTTGAATGACTGGTGTTCGGACGCCGACGGCGTGATTGATGGGCCGCGCGCCCGTGCGCTGCTGGGTGCTTATGCGGGGTTGCGGCCGTTTACCGCCAAGGAAGCCGAGCTATGGCCGACCCTGTTGCGCGTGGCGTGCGTGCGGTTCTGGCTGTCGCGGCTGATCGCGGCCGAGTCGTTTGCCGGGCAGGATGTGTTGATTCACGATCCTGCCGAATTCGAGCATCGCCTGCTGCAGCGCCAACAGGTCACTGTGCATCTGCCGTTCGCGCTCTAAAGACCTGCTCAGTCCAAATGTAGGAGCGAGCTCGCTCGCGAAAAACGTCAACGATAACGCGTGCTTTCTGAATGAACGCGGTGCCTGTGAGTTTTTCGCGAGCAAGCTCGCTCCTACAACAAGCCTTAACGCTTGCCCCACATTTAGAGTGACTCCAGGCATCCAGCCAGATCATTGCCGAGCTTTTCCAGCACCTGCTCATACCCCTGCGCAGTGGCCGGGGTGTAGCCGCCCAGCGCATCCAGCTCTGCCAATTTCACCGGCAACCCGGCAACCAATGTTTCGGCCAATCGCGGCCGCAGCGGCGGCTCGCTGAACACGCACGTCTTGCCCACTTCCTGCAGCCGCGTACGCATCGCCGCCACATGCTGGGCGCCGGGCTGCACTTCGGCGGCTACGCTGAACACCCCGGTGTGCTTCAAGCCGTAAGCGTCTTCGAAGTAATCAAAGGCCTCGTGAAACACAAAGTAGGGCTTGCGTTCAACGCCTGCCAGGCGCTTCTTCAAGCGTATATCCAGCGCATCCAGGCGACCCGCGAAGGCTTTGGCGTTGCTCAGGTAACGCTCGGCGTTGGCCGGGTCGACCGCACTGAAGTCAGCCGCCATCCGCGCCGCGATGACGCGCGCGTTCACTGTCGACAACCACAAATGCGCATCGACGCTGCCGGGACGATGATCGTGATCATGTTCGTCGGCTTCGTCGGCATGGGAGTGGCTATCTTCGCCGAAACGGCGCAGTTTCATGCCTGGCAGATCCTGCACGGCCACCGTCGCTGCGGTACGGCCTTTCAGCACGCGCGGCAGGAAAGTTTCCATGTCAGGCCCGATCCAGTACAGCAGGTCGACCGACTGCACGCGCCGTACGTCGGATGGACGCAAGGCGAAGTTATGCGGCGACGCACCCGGCGGCAGCAATACCTCCGGAACGGCCACTCCATCCTGCACAGCCGCGGCGATCAGTTGCAGCGGCTTGATGCTGGTCAGCACCTTGACCTCGGCCTGAGCAGCGCCAGCCACGAACAAACTGGTGACAAATACGACAAAAACGGGAAAAAGTCGGGACACGATGACCACTCAATGGCATAGGAACAGGTAACATAATAACGTCTCTATCAAATATCTGTCGCCGCTCATGCCTATAACACCGCTTGCCAGCCGTCCCCATGACCACTCTCACTGCGTTCACAGCGCATTGTCGGAGGCCGACACCCTATGCGCGCAGAAGGGCTTGCGCCTGACCGCGCTGCGTCGACGCGTGCTGGAGCTGGTGTGGCAAAGCCACAAGCCGCTGGGCGCGTACGACATCCTTGGCGTGCTGAGCGAACAGGACGGCCGCCGCGCCGCGCCGCCTACGGTTTACCGCGCGCTGGATTTCCTGCTGGAAAACGGCCTGGTGCACCGCATCGCCTCGCTCAATGCGTTCGTCGGCTGCAACCACCCGGAGCACGCGCACCAGGGCCAGTTCCTGATTTGCCGCGAGTGCCACGCCGCCATCGAGCTTGAACAGAAAAGCATCAGTGATGCCATCGTCAAAAGCGCCGCCGGAGTCGGCTTCAGCGTCGAAGGGCAAACGGTCGAAGTGGTCGGCCTGTGCTCGGGCTGTCAGGGGGCTTGATGAGCAACCCGTTAATCCGCCTGGAGCAGGTCGGGGTCACGTTCGCCGGGCAACACGTGCTGGACAACATTGCGCTGAGCGTGGAGCCGGGGCAGATCGTGACCCTGATCGGCCCCAACGGCGCCGGCAAGACCACCCTGGTGCGCGCCGTGCTCGGCCTGCTCAAGCCCGACCGCGGCAGCGTATGGCGCAAGCCCCGGCTGCGCGTGGGCTATATGCCGCAGAAGCTGCACGTGGACCCCACATTGCCGCTATCGGTATTGCGTTTTCTGCGCCTGGTGCCGGGTGTAGACCGCGCCCGCGCGCAGGCGGCGCTCAAGGAGGTCGGCGCGGAACAGGTGATCGACAGTCCGGTGCAGAGCATCTCCGGCGGTGAAATGCAGCGCGTGCTGCTGGCCCGCGCCCTGCTGCGCGAGCCGGAGCTGCTGGTGCTCGATGAGCCGGTGCAAGGCGTCGACGTCGCCGGCCAGGCCGAGCTGTACAGCCTGATCACCCGGTTGCGCGACCGTCATGGCTGCGGCGTGCTGATGGTCTCCCACGACTTGCACCTGGTGATGAGCACCACCGATCAAGTGGTCTGCCTCAACCGTCACGTGTGCTGCTCCGGCCACCCGGAACAGGTCAGCGGCGACCCGGCGTTCGTCGAGCTGTTCGGCAAGAACGCCCAGAGCCTGGCGATCTATCACCACCATCACGACCACGCCCACGATCTGCATGGCGCCGTTGTCGATGACGCTTCTACCCCCCACGTTCATGGAGATAGCTGCAAGCATGGCTGATTTTCTGCTCTACGCCCTGCTGGCAGGCTTGGCTCTGGCGTTGGTGGCGGGCCCGCTGGGCTCGTTCGTGGTTTGGCGGCGCATGGCGTACTTTGGCGACACCTTGTCCCATGCCGCACTGCTTGGCGTGGCCATGGGCTTCCTGCTGGACGTGAGCCCGACCATCGCCGTAACCGTCGGCTGCCTGCTGCTGGCGGTGTTACTGGTGACGCTGCAGCAGCGCCAGCCGCTGGCGTCCGACACGCTGCTGGGCATCCTGGCGCCGAGCACCCTGTCCCTGGGCCTGGTGGTGCTGAGCTTCATGCATGAAGTGCGCATCGACCTGATGGCCTACCTGTTTGGCGATCTGCTGGCAATCAGTCCTACCGACCTGGCATGGATCCTCGGCGGCAGCGCGGCGGTGCTGGTGCTGCTGGTGAGCCTGTGGCGCCCACTGCTGGCGATCACCGTGCATGAAGAACTCGCCACGGTGGAAGGTTTGCCCGTGCCGGCCCTGCGCCTGGCGCTGATGCTGTTGATCGCGGTGGTGATCGCTGTCGCGATGAAGATTGTCGGCGTATTGTTGATCACCTCGCTGCTGATCATTCCAGCCGCCGCCGCTCAGCGCCATGCCCGTTCGCCGGAGCAAATGGCAATCGGCGCCAGTCTGCTGGGCATGCTGGCAGTGTGTGGGGGCCTGGCCTTGTCATGGTTCAAGGACACGCCGGCCGGGCCGTCGATTGTGGTGTCGGCGGCCGCCCTGTTTCTGCTGAGTTTTGTCCTGCCCCGTCGAGGGGTGTAGACTTGCTCGCTTTTTGCGCAAATAGAGAGTCGCAGGAATGAAGCCGTTCACTTTCCGTTATCTGCTCCTTGCCGCATTTTCCCTGCTGCTGGGCGCCTGTCAAAGCACACCGCCCGCCGCCCCCGAAGCGCCGGACCCGCGCGCTGCGGCCATCGCGCAGCTGGAGCAAAACCTGGCCAGCAGCGAATTGGCCACGGCCGAAGACCAGCTCGCCACCTTGCAGGCCCAATCGCCCAATGACCCGGCGCTCGAGGCTTACCAGCGCCAGCTGGCCGAAGCCTACCTGCAGCGCAGCCAGATCGTGCTGCAAAAGGGTGACGTCAACGCCGCCGCCACGGCGCTGAGCCGTGCCCGCGCGCTGATGCCCAAGGCCCCGGCCCTGACCGGCGGCGTTAACAGCGCCATCAGTCATGCGCGCAAAGCCGAGCTGGATCAGGCCGAGGCCGCCCTGAAAGCGGCCGAAGCCAAGCCCGCCGCCAAGGTCATCGACCCGGTGGCGCCGAGCACCACCGTGGCGCTGAATTTGGCGGATGTCGAAGCCATGCGCCATCAACTGGATGCCATCGCCACCGACGTGGTGAATTACCAGTGCGACGTCAGTATCCAGGTGCCACGCACCGAGGATTACCCGTGGCTGGCCACATTGCTGACCAAACGGGTGAAGCGAATTGATTCGGGGTATGACCTGAAGATTCACCGGCAAATTCTGAAGCACATTCCGGCGCAGGTTGTGCTGATTCCGCGTAAAGCGGACTAAAAGCATCGGGGGCAAGTCGAATCGTCGCACCGCCCCTCCCACATTGGAATTCAGTTCAAATGTGGGAGGGGGCTTGCCCCCGATGACGATCTAACAAACAACCAACAAATTAAGCCGGAATCGCCTTAGCCTTCGGCTCACGCTCCCATACCCGATGCTGAGCAATCGCGGCAAAGAACGCCTTGAACGCCTTGGCATCCGCCCCCACGATCAACCCCGCATCCGCTTCCAGCTTCAACAGGTCGAGCAATGGCTTCACGTCGCTGGCGACCGCAATGGCCTTCAGGTGCTTGTACGCTTCCAGCACGTAGTGCAATGCCACGCCGTCGCCGCTCAAGGCCTTGACCGACTCCTTGCCGCCCGGGATAAACACCGCGTCGAACGCAATGGACGGCATGCCTTCCATCGACGCATCCACCGGCAGCGACTTGCCATCGGCCGTGGTCACAGGCGCCGACGTCGGCCCGAGCAGCTTGGCATGCGCACCTTCAGCCTCCAGGGCTGCCTTGAGTGCAGCAATCGCCGCACCGTCCACGCCGTTCGCCGCCAGAATCGCCACTTTGCGCGTCTTGATGTCGCCCGACAGCAGGTTCACCTGGCTCAAGGCCGGCGATTCCTTCAACGACGTTTCACGCACAGGCACCGTGCCTTTGGTCGGCGCCGGCAAGCCCAGGTTCTGCGCAACGCGCTTGGCCAGTTCCAGGTCGATGTTGGCCAGAATCTCATTCACCTGGCGGGCACGAATATGTTCGCGCTCGACCTTGCCCAACTCGAAGCTGTAGGCGGCGATGATGTGCTCTTTCTCGTGATGGCTCATGCTGTTGAAGAACAGCGTGGCCTGGGAGAAATGGTCGCCGAACGATTCGCTGCGCTCGCGCACCTTGTTGGCATCAACGCGCTCGTAGTAAGTCTCGAAGCCACCATCCGTAGGACCGGGAGGTGTTTCCTTCGGCCAGCCGCCATCGATGGAGTTGGGCTCATAAGCCGCACGCCCTTTATCGATCACCGTGCGATGCTGAGCGTCGCGCTGGCCGTTATGGAACGGCGCCACTGGGCGGTTGATCGGGATCTCATGGAAGTTCGGCCCGCCGAGACGGCTGATCTGGGTGTCCGTGTAGGAAAACAGACGACCTTGCAGCAGTGGGTCGTTGGTGAAGTCGATACCCGGCACGATATGGCCCGGGCAGAACGCAACCTGCTCGACCTCGGCGAAGAAGTTGTCCGGGTTACGGTTGAGCACCATCTTGCCCAGCGGCGTGATCGGTACCAGTTCCTCCGGGATGATCTTGGTCGGGTCGAGCAGGTCGAAGTCGAACTTATGCTCGTCTTCTTCTGCAACGATCTGAACACCCAGCTCCCACTCAGGGTAATCGCCGCTTTCGATCGACTCCCACAGGTCGCGACGGTGGTAGTCGGTGTCTTTACCGGCCAGCTTTTGCGCTTCGTCCCATACCAGCGAGCAAGTGCCGACTTTCGGCCGCCAGTGAAACTTCACAAAGCTCGACTTGCCTTCGGTGTTGATCAAACGGAAGGTATGTACACCGAAGCCCTGCATGGCACGCAGGCTTTTTGGAATGGCGCGGTCAGACATTGCCCACACCACCATATGCGCCGACTCGGGCACCAGCGAGACAAAATCCCAGAACGTATCGTGCGCCGACCCGCCGGTAGGAATCTCGTTGTGCGGCTCAGGCTTAACGGCATGCACGAAGTCAGGAAACTTGATCGCATCCTGAATGAAGAACACCGGCATATTGTTGCCCACCAGGTCGAAGTTGCCTTCCTCGGTGAAAAACTTCACGGCGAAACCGCGTACGTCACGCACGGTGTCACCGGAACCGCGTGGGCCCTGCACCGTGGAAAAACGCGCGAACACCGGGGTTTTATGCTCTGGAGTCCGTAGGAAACCGGCCTTGGTCAGCGCGGAATGGTCGCCGTAGCTCTGGAAATAGCCATGGGCGCCCGTACCACGGGCATGCACGATGCGCTCCGGAATACGCTCATGGTCAAAGTGCGTGATCTTTTCACGCATGATGAAGTCTTCCAGCAGCGACGGGCCACGCGCGCCGACCTTCAGGGTGTTCTGGTTGTCGGAGATCTTCACGCCCTGGTTGGTGCGCAGGGCCTGACCGGTCGCATCGGAACGGAATTCTTCCAGCGCCTGCAGTTTGGCGTTGGTATTGCCTCGGTCCAGGGTATCAGTGCCCGCGAGTTCACTCTTCGGCGGGGTGGCTGGCTTCTTGGTACTCATCAGTCAAAACTCCTTAGTCAAAGTGGCCAGAGCGGTCCCCGGCTCATTTGAGCGAAACCCCGGACACGGCACCCGGGAGATCGAATTGCTTAAGTAGTGACTGACAGGGTTTTGAGCCGTTCCTTTTTTATGACCTTTGGTCTCGTTATTGCCAAATCGCTGGATGGATGCGAAATAAATGCTAAGAAACGCTATACGGACAGGCTAAAATGCGCGCCCGGCTAACCGCTGATCCCTTTTCCATGCGCCCCACAAGGTTCGCTACGTGATCGAGTTTCAAAACGTCCATAAAACCTACCGCGTCGCCGGTAAGGATATTCCCGCCCTGCACCCCACCAGCCTGCGCGTCGAAAACGGCCAGGTGTTTGGCCTGATTGGCCACTCGGGTGCGGGAAAAAGTACCCTGCTGCGCCTGATCAACCGCCTCGAAGAACCCAGTGGCGGGCAGATCACGGTTGATGGTGAAGAAGTCACCGCGCTGGATGCCAATGGCCTGCGCCGTTTCCGCCAACAGGTCGGGATGATCTTCCAGCACTTCAACCTGCTGGCGTCCAAGACCGTTGCAGACAACGTGGCGCTGCCGCTGACATTGGCCGGCGAATTGTCGCGCAAGGACATCGACCTGCGCGTGGCTGAACTGCTCGCCCGCGTCGGCCTGTCGGACCACGCCAGGAAGTACCCGGCGCAATTGTCCGGCGGCCAGAAACAGCGCGTCGGCATCGCCCGCGCCCTGGCCACCAAACCCAAGATCCTGCTGTGCGACGAGGCCACCAGCGCCCTCGACCCGCAGACCACCGCCTCGGTCCTGCAACTGTTGGCCGAGATCAACCGCGAACTCAAGCTGACCATCGTGTTGATCACCCATGAAATGGATGTGATTCGCCGCGTCTGCGACCAGGTGGCCGTGATGGACGCCGGCGTGATCGTCGAGCAAGGCTCGGTGGCCGACGTGTTCCTGCATCCCAAGCATCCGACCACCAAGCGCTTCGTCCAGGAAGCCGAACAGGTCGACGAAGGCGAGCAACGCGACGACTTCGCCCACGTACCGGGCCGTATCGTGCGCCTGACCTTCCAGGGGGACGCGACCTACGCGCCATTGCTGGGTACCGTCGCCCGGGAAACGGGGGTGGACTACAGCATCCTCGCCGGTCGTATCGACCGCATCAAAGACATTCCCTACGGGCAATTGACCCTCGCCGTCACCGGCGGTGACATGGACGCCGCGTTTGCGCGCTTCACCGCCGCCGACGTTCATATGGAGGTGCTGCGCTAATGGACGTTTTCCTGAGTTTCTTTGCCAACATCGACTGGTCCGAAATCTGGCTCGCCACTGGCGATACCATGATCATGCTGTTCGGTTCGCTGTTCTTCACGGTCGTGCTCGGCCTGCCGTTGGGCGTACTGCTGTTTCTGACGAGCCCGCGCCAACTGTTCGAACAGAAGGGCCTATATGCGCTGCTGTCGCTGGTCGTGAACATCCTGCGCTCGCTGCCGTTCATTATCCTGCTGATCGTCATGATTCCGTTCACGGTGTTGATCACCGGGACATCGCTGGGTGTGGCAGGTGCGATTCCGCCGCTGGTCGTGGGCGCCACACCGTTCTTTGCGCGCCTGGTGGAAACCGCCCTGCGTGAAGTCGACCGCGGCATCATCGAGGCCACTCAGTCGATGGGCGCAACGACGCGTCAGATCATCACCAACGCCCTGCTGCCCGAAGCCCGCCCCGGCATCTTCGCGGCGATTACGGTGACAGCGATTACACTGGTGTCCTACACGGCGATGGCCGGGGTAGTCGGTGCCGGTGGCCTGGGCGACCTGGCGATCCGCTTCGGTTACCAACGCTTCCAGACCGATGTAATGGTGGTCACCGTGGTAATGCTGTTGATCCTGGTGCAAATTCTGCAAACCGTCGGCGACAGGCTGGTGGTGCACTTTTCTCGAAAATAACGGCCATTGCCGGCCTTGTGCCGGCAGATGTCCGAACAAGGAGCTTGCTGGATGAAAAAACTACTGGTTGCTTTCGCCGCCGTTGCCGCGTTTTCCGCCCATGCCGAGACCATCACGGTCGCTGCTTCGCCGGTGCCGCACGCGGAAATTCTCGAATTCGTGAAACCTGCGCTGGCCAAAGAAGGCGTGGACCTGCAGGTCAAAGTCTTCACCGATTATGTGCAGCCGAACGTACAGGTGGCTGAAAAGCGCCTGGACGCCAACTTCTTCCAGCACCAGCCGTACCTGGATGAATTCAACAAGGCCAAGGGCACTCACCTGGTGAGCGTCGGCGGCGTGCACCTGGAACCGCTGGGCGCGTACTCGAGCAAATACAAGAAGCTGGCCGACCTGCCGGACGGCGCCAACGTGGTGATCCCGAACGACGCCACCAACGGCGGCCGTGCTCTGTTGCTGCTGGCCAACAACGGCCTGATCACCCTGAAGGACCCGACCAACATCCTGTCGACCATCAAGGACATCACCGGTAACACCAAGAACCTGAAATTCCGCGAACTGGAAGCCGCCACCCTGCCGCGCGTACTGACCCAGGTCGACCTGGCGCTGATCAACACCAACTACGCGCTGGAAGCCAAGCTGGACCCGTCCAAGGACGCCCTGGTGATCGAAGGCAGCGACTCGCCTTACGTCAACATCCTGGTGACCCGCGAAGACAACAAGGATTCGGACGCCGTGAAGAAGCTGGTTGCCGCCCTGCACACGCCTGAAGTGAAGCAATTTATCGAAGAGAAGTACAAAGGCGCGATCAAGCCGGCGTTCTGATTCAAGGCGGACGCAGAGCGTGGGAACGATCTCCAACACACTGGAGATCAAAATGTGGGAGGGGGCTTGCCCCCGATAGCGGCGGGTCAGTCAACATCTTCATCGACTGACACCCTGCTATCGGGAGCAAGCCCCCTCCCACATTTGTATTGTGTTGTGCGTTATTTACGCTGCAGCAGCACTGGCAACTGCGCCACCAGCTTCTGGTTGTTCAACGGCGCGCGGATAAACCCGCGCTGGGTGCCATCCGGGCCGATCAGCGCCAGGTTGCCGCTGTGGTCGACGGTGTAGTTCGGCTTGCTGGTGTCCGCAGGAATGAAGGGAATGCTCACGGCATTCGAGACCTTCTGCACCTCCTGCACATTGGTGCCGGTCAACCCCTGGAATTGCGGGTCGAAGTAGCCCAGGTACTGCTTGAGCTGGGTCGGGGTGTCGCGGTTCGGGTCGACGCTGACCAGGATCACTTGCAACTTGTCCACCGCCTCTTTGGGCAGTTCGCTCTTGATCTGGCGCAGTTGGGCGAGGGTGGTGGGGCAGATGTCCGGGCAGAAGGTGTAGCCGAAGAACAGCAGGCTCCACTTGCCTTTGAGCTCATTGACCAGCACCGGCTGGCCGTCCTGGTCGGTCATGCTCACCGCAGGCAGCTGGCGGCTTTGCGGCAGCAGGATAATGCCGGCGTCGATCAGCGCGGTCGGGTCGCCCTGGCCTTTGCCCGAGAGCACCTTGTTGACGGTCAGGCCCATGATCAATGCCACCAGGGCCACCAGAATGAAGACAGTTTTTTGAGTTCGAGTCATAGGTTCAACAGTAGGTAGTGGTCTACGAGCAGGGCGATAAACAGCAACAGCAGGTACCAGATAGAGTACTTGAAGGTGTTGACCGCCGCGTGCGGCTGGCTGCCACGGTACAGCACCCAGGCCCATTGCAGAAAGCGCCCGCCCAATACCGTCGCACAGGCCAGGTACAACAACCCGCTCATATGGATCACATAGGGCATCAGGCTCACCGCCAGCAGGGCGAAGGTGTAGAGCAGGATATGCACTTTGGTGTAATGCTCGCCGTGGGTGACCGGCAGCATCGGGATGTCGGCCTTGGCGTACTCCTCCTTGCGATGGATGGCCAGCGCCCAGAAGTGCGGCGGGGTCCAGGCGAAGATGATCAGCACCAGCAGCAGCGGCTCGGCGCTGACATGCCCGGTCACAGCGACCCAGCCCAACAACGGCGGCGCGGCACCGGCCAGGCCACCGATGACGATATTCTGCGGCGTTGCGCGCTTGAGAAACCCGGTATAGATCACCGCGTAGCCCAGCAACGAAGCCAGGGTCAGCCAGGCCGCCAGAGGGTTGGTGAACGCCAGTAACAGCGCCAGGCCCGTCACCGCCAGCACCAACGCAAAGACCAGCGCCGCAACGGCCGAGACCCGCCCCTCGGCCAGTGGCCGTTTGTGAGTGCGCGCCATCAGCGCATCAATGCGCCGATCCACCACATGGTTGACCGCCGCCGCCGCGCCCGCACACAGGGCAATGCCCAGGTTGCCGAACACCAGCACCGTCCACGGCACCCCGGCGCGGGTGGCGAGGAACATGCCCACCAGCGAGGTGATCAGCATCAGCACCACCACTTTCGGCTTGGTCAGCTCCAGATAGTCACGCCAGACCGCCTGGCCGTGACGCGCGCCGATCAAGGACGCCATGGCATCTCTCCTTTAAGGGTCATCAGGCCCGATGCCGGTTTTCGCGGGGTGAGCCGCCAGGTGATTGGTCGTGGGTGGCGCACCTGAACCAGGCTGGTGCGCGCGTGATAATTGACCAGCACCAGGGTCAACAAGAGCGCTGCGCCCCCGGCGTTGTGCGCCACCGCCACCGGCAGCGGCAAGCCGAACGCCACATTGCTCAAGCCCAGGCTGATTTGCGCCGCCAGGGCGATCAACAGCAAGCCCGCCAGGCGCGTCATGCCCACCGCGCGCAACTGCCAGGCCAGGCCCAGCAGCACCAGCGTGACCAGCACCGCACCCACGCGATGGGTAAGATGAATGGCCGTGCGCGCATCGCTGTCCAACTGACCGCCCAGGTAATTGGGGCCGATATGCTGGGTCAGGTGAAAGCCATTGGCGAAGTCCGCCGCCGGCCACCATTGACCGTGACACGTCGGCAAATCGACACAGGCCACCGCCGCATAGTTGGCGCTGACCCAACCGCCCAAGGCAATCTGCCCGATCACCAGCACCAGCCCCGCCGTTGCCCAATATTGCAGGCGCCTGGGTACGATCAATGCGGGCAGCACGCCGGACAGACGCAGGCTCAGCAGGAACAGCAGGCTCAAGGTGGCAAAGCCGCCCAGCAAGTGCCCCGTCACCACCTGCGGCCACAGCTTCAGCGTCACCGTCCACATGCCAAACGCCGCCTGGGCGCACACCACTATCAATACGAACAGCGGCAATTTCACCGGCTGGCCCGGGTCACGCCGGTGGCTCCAGGCCCGCCCCGCCAACAGCGCGATGAGGATGGCGAGGGTGCCGGCAAAGTAGCGGTGGGTCATCTCGGCCCAGCCCTTGTCGGCCTCCACTGGCGTATCAGGAAAGTGCAGTTCGGCATGGGCCAGTTGGGCTGCGCTTTGCGGCACGCCGATAAAGCCATAGCACCCCGGCCAGTCCGGGCAACCCAGGCCGGCATGGGTCAGGCGGGTATAGGCACCGAGCAACACGACAATCAGCGCGAGCAGGGTGGCAAACAACGCGAGGCGAAATCCAGGCTTGGCCATGACGATGCCCTTATCCGATGTTCGACAGTTTCAGCAGCAGGCGCAGGTCGTTGAGCAAGTCCTTGCCGTTGACCTTGGCGTCATAGCGCAGCACCAGGTTGCCGTGGGGGTCGACGATCCACAGTTGCGCATCGCCAGGCGCGGCGGCGTTGCGGTTGAAGGTTGACAGGTCCAGTGAGTAGCGCTGCAATTGCGGGTATTCGGCCTTGAGCCGGGTGTCGTAGTCGGTGCCGACCGGCTGCGCACTGGCCAGCGCGTGGCTGGCACGGGACGCATCGCGACCCAGGCCGATCTGCAGCTGACGCGCCAGGTACACAAGTTGCTGGCACTCGGCGGCGCAGCTGGCGGGCGCGGTGACCAGCAACTGCCAGCGATCCTCATCGGCCTGCACGCCTATGTCTGCGCGGGTCTGACCGTTACCGATCAGTTCACCGTGATAACTGCGGCTGTCCGGCACCCAGAATTGCAGCTTGTACATAAAAGTCGCCAGCACCATCGGCCCCACCACCATCAGCAGGATCAGGATCAACTGCCAGCGGCCCTTACGCCGGTCCGGCGCTTCAGACACGTTGAGTGGATTCATGGCGGCTCCCATGGTGCTTCTCCTTTGCGTTGTGCCATCCGAGGTAGAGGTAAAGCGCCAGCAGCGCCAGCGACATGGCAAACCACTGCACCGCATACCCCAGGTGTTTTTCCGGCCCCATGGCGACCACAGGCCAGTGGGTGTCGTACGTACCGGGCCCGGCTTCGGCGCGCAGTTCAAAGGCGAACCCGCCGCGGCCCAACTCGGCCCACAGGGCGACGGGGTGCAACGCGGTCAGCAAGCGCGGCCATTGCACCGTCGCGGGATCAACCTGCAACTGGAAGGTTTCGCCGGGAGCGACGTACACCCAGGCGACCAGATTCACCGGCTGACCCGGCGTGGCGAACGCCGGTGGCGTACGGCGATCCGGCCAGGGCAGCCAGCCGCGATTGAGCAGCACCCAAAGGCCGCTGGCCTGATCATGAAAGGGTTGCAGCAACTCGACACCGGCCTTGCCGTCGCGCATACGGTTGTCGAGCAACACACTGTGGTCGGCATCGAAGCTGCCACGCAGATGCACCCGGCGAAAGGCTGGATCGGCGCTCGTCTCAAGCTGCTCGCTGCCAACAGGCTCGGCGGCACGCCGCTCGGCGTAGGTGTCGACCAACTGCTGTTTTTCCTGACCGCGCGACAGCTGCCAGAACCCCAGGCCAATCATCAACGGCAGCAGCATCAGCACCACCAACGTCGGTGCGATGCCGGGCCTGAAGCGCTGCCGGGCACTGGCTATACTGGATTTCATTGCCCCTCCCCGTATGGCCCGGAGCCAGACCATGCTCAAAGCACTGATTGCCCTGATGCTGATCGCGACCGTTGCGAGCCTGTTCAGTGGCTTGTTCTTCCTGGTCAAGGACGAGGGTCGTTCCAACCGCCTCGTCACTGCCCTGACCGTACGTGTGGTGTTGGCCGCAATCACCGTGGGGCTGATCGCCTGGGGCTTTTTCAGCGGCCAGTTGGTCTCGCATGCGCCGTGGTAGAACGGCTCACAGCACATACACAAAGAAAAACAGCCCAATCCACACCACATCCACGAAGTGCCAATACCAACTGGCCGCCTCGAAACCGAACTGGTGCTCGGCATTGAAATGCCCCTTCAGGATGCGCATCAGCATCACAAACAGAATGATCGTGCCGATGGTCACGTGGGCGCCGTGAAACCCGGTGAGCATGAAGAAAGTCGCGCCGTACACGCCCGAACCCAGCGTCAGGCCCAGCTCTTTATAGGCGTGGATGTACTCCTCGGCCTGGAACCCGAGAAACGCCAGGCCCAGCAAAACGGTCAGCGCCAGCCAGAGCTTCAGCGCGCCGCGATGTCCTTTGCGCAGGGCATGGTGGGCAATGGTGATGGTCACGCTGGAGCTGACCAGCAGGATGGTGTTGACCAGCGGCAGGCCCCACGGGCTGATGGTGCCTTTGGGCGCCGGGTACAGCTTGGGGTCCGGGTTGTTCAGCAAAGGCCAGGCAAACTCGAAATTGGGCCACAACATATGCGCGATGCCCTTGGGCCCCTCGCCCGCCAACCATGGCCCCGACCAGGTGCGCACGTAAAATAGCGCGCCGAAGAACGCGATGAAGAACATCACTTCGGAAAAGATGAACCAGCTCATGCCCCAGCGAAACGAACGGTCCATTTGCGCACTGTACAAACCGGCGCGGCTCTCCTTGATCACTGCGCCGAACCAGCCGAACAGCATGTAGGCCAATAGCAGGCCGCCAACGAAAAAGATCCATGGGCCATGGGATTCCGGGCGCAAGGCCTTGAGGTCGTTGAACCACACGGCCAGTCCATACACGGTCACCAACAGGCCAATCGTGGCAATTATCGGCCATTTGCTTTGCGCCGGTACGTAGTACGTATCATGAGTCGACATGTATTCGCTCTCCTGATTGAGCGGGCAAACAGTAGCTAGCCGCCGCTGCGGGCCGCTCCGGGCGGCTGGCGCGCGGTGATATCGAACAGCGTGTACGCCAGGGTCAAATGCTTCACATCCTTGGGCATCGCGCGATCGACGATAAAGCGCACCGGCATCTCGATACGCTCGCCCGGCTGCAGCACTTGCTGGGTGAAGCAAAAGCACTCGGTCTTGTGGAAGTACATCGCCGCTTCGGCCGGGGAAATGCTGGGCACTGCCTGGGCGGTCATCGGTTTGTCGGTGGGGTTGTAGGCCACAAACAGCATCTCGGTCACCGCGCCCGGATTGACCACGACTTCGTCGGCCTTGGCATGGAAATCCCAGACCATATCGATGGCGTTGGTGGACAAAAACTGCACCCGCACCTGACGCGACGGGTCGACGACCTGCTCGCCTTCGTATTGCCCGCCAGTCTTGCCGTTGATGCCGAACGCCTTGCACATCACGTCGTAAATCGGCACCAGGGCAAAGCCGAAGGCGAACATGGCCAGCACCAGGATCAGCAGGCGTGTGACCAGGCGTTTGAGCGGCACGGTGTCAGCCATGACGAACACACACTAATGTGGGAGGGGGCTTGCCCCCGATGGCGGTCTCCAAGCTGATAACCATATCGGCTGACCCACCGCTATCGGGGGCAAGCCCCCTCCCACAGGGGATCGCGGGTGACCGAGCGAGCAGCGTACTCATTTGACCTCCGGCGGCGTGGTGAAGGTGTGGTACGGCGCGGGCGAGGGCACGCTCCATTCCAGCCCTTCGGCGCCATCCCACGGCTTGGCCGGCGCGGGCGGGCCGCCGCGGATGCACTTGATCACGATGAACAGGAAGAAAATCTGCGTGGCGCCGAACATGAAGGCGCCAATCGAGGACACCATGTTGAAGTCGGCGAACTGCAGGTTGTAGTCCGGCACCCGGCGCGGCATCCCGGCCAGACCCACGAAGTGCATCGGGAAGAACGCCATGTTCATGCCCACGAAGGACAGCCAGAAGTGCAGCTTGCCGAGGGTTTCGTCATACATGTGGCCGGTCCATTTCGGCAGCCAGTAGTAGGCCGAAGCGAAGATGCCGAAGATCGCGCCGGGTACCAGTACGTAATGGAAATGCGCCACCACAAAGTAGGTGTCGTGGTACTGGAAGTCCGCCGGCGCAATCGCCAGCATCAGCCCGGAAAAGCCGCCGATGGTGAACAGGATCACGAAGGCCACCGCAAACAGCATCGGCGTCTCGAAGGTCAACGAACCCTGCCACATGGTGCTGACCCAGTTGAACACCTTGACCCCGGTAGGCACCGCAATCAGCAGGGTGGCGTACATGAAGAACAGCTCGCCCACCAACGGAATGCCGACCACGAACATGTGGTGCGCCCACACGATGAACGACAGGAACGCAATGCTGGCCGTGGCGTAGACCATCGAGGTGTAGCCAAACAACGGCTTGCGCGAGAAGGTCGGGATGATCGAGCTGACGGCGCCGAAGGCCGGCAAGATCATGATGTACACCTCGGGGTGGCCGAAGAACCAGAACACGTGCTGGAAAAGCACGGGATCACCACCGCCCGCCGCACTGAAAAAGCTGGTGCCGAAGTGGATGTCCATCAGCATCATGGTCACGCAACCGGCCAGCACCGGCATCACCGCAATCAGCAGGAACGCGGTGATCAGCCAGGTCCACACGAACAGCGGCATTTTCATCAGGGTCATGCCCGGTGCGCGCAAGTTGAGGATGGTTGCGACTACGTTGATCGCGCCCATGATCGAACTGATGCCCATCAGGTGGATGGCGAAGATGAAGAACGTCACGCTTTCCGGCGCATAGGTGGTGGAGAGCGGGGCGTAGAAGGTCCAGCCGAAATTCGGCCCGCCGCCGGGGCTGAACAGGGTCGACACCAGCAACAGGAATGCCGCCGGCAGCAGCCAGAAGCTGAAGTTGTTCATGCGCGGCAGGGCCATGTCCGGCGCGCCGATCATCAGCGGGATCATCCAGTTGGCCAGGCCGACAAAGGCCGGCATCACGGCGCCAAACACCATGATCAAGCCATGCATGGTGGTCATCTGGTTGAAGAACGCCGGCTCCACGATCTGCAGGCCGGGCTGGAACAGTTCGGCGCGGATCACCATGGCGAACGAACCGCCCAGCAGGAACATGGTGAAGGCGAACCACAGGTACATCGTGCCGATGTCCTTGTGATTAGTGGTCAGCACCCAGCGCATCAACCCTTTGGCGGGGCCGTGGGCGTGGTCGCCGTGACCATGGTCATCGATCACAGTGCTCATGGCCGTTCTCCTGCAAGCGAGTAAGCGGGGCGATTCAGTGCATGTGCAATGAAGGTAGTCATTTGCTTTGCGCCTGTTTCAGAGCCAGCACGTCTTTGGGCGTGACCATGTCGCCTTTGTTATTGCCCCAGGCATTGCGCTCGTAGGTCACGACAGCGGCGATATCGACTTCCGAAAGTTGCTTGCCGAAGGCCGCCATCGCGGTGCCGGGCTTGCCGTGATAGACAATGTTCAGGTGATCGGCGGCCGGGCCGGTGGCGATTTTCGAGCCCTTGAGCGCCGGGAACATCGGCGGCAGGCCCTGGCCTTCAGCCTGGTGACAGGCCACACAGGTGGTGTGGTAGACCTTGTCGCCGCGCGCGACCAACTCTTCCAGCGTCCACTCCTTGGAGGTCAGTTCCTTGAGCTTGGCCGCCTCTTGTTTGCGCTCACCGAGCCAGGTGTCGTAGTCAGCCTTGGATTTGACTTCGACCACAATGGGCATGAAGCCATGGTCCTTGCCGCACAATTCGGCGCACTGGCCGCGATAGATGCCGGGCTTCTCGACACGGGTCCAGGCCTCGTTGACGAAGCCGGGGATGGCGTCACGCTTGACGGCAAAGGCCGGCACCCACCAGGAGTGGATCACGTCGGCGGCGGTCACCAGAAAGCGCACCTTGGCGCCCACCGGCAACACCAGCGGCTGGTCGACTTCCAACAGGTAATGTTCGCCCTTGGTGGCCTGGTTATGGATCTGCTCGGCTGGCGTGGCCAGGTTGCTGAAGAACTCCACGTCCTGGCCCAGGTATTTGTAATGCCACTTCCACTGATAGCCGGTGACCTGGATATCGATATCCGACTCACTGCTGTCGTAGATGTTGATCAGGGTCTTGGTCGCTGGAATGGCCATGGCCACCAGGATCAGCAATGGCACCACGGTCCAAAGAATTTCTACGGTGGTGCTCTCATGGAATTTGGCCGCTACCTGGCCCGTGGACCGGCGATGCAGGATCATCGACCAGAACATCGCGCCAAACACAACGATGCCGATCACCACACAAATCCAGAAAATGGTCATGTGCAGGTCAAACACAGCGTGACTGACTTCAGTGGCCCCTGGCGCCATATTCGTTGTCCAGGCCGCGTGGGCCTGGCCGAATACCGACCACAACAGTAAGCCCATCCAAACGTGTGGATGTCGCGTCATTGCGGGTTCCCCTTTATGTTTCTTGTTATCCCGCCGGTTTGCACCTGCGGCCAAGGGAGCGGCTTCCAGACTGCTTACAACCGCCAAGCCTTGCCTGCGTCATGCAGTCGGGCGTCATCAGCTAATTGCGTTCAAATCCGAGTATAGACAGCCGTAGCGACCCCGCAATGTGTAGGGGCAAATGAGTGAAAACAGCCGGACGGGGCCCAATGAAATGGGGCACAGAATCGTTTATCCAATGAAGTCTGGTATTTCGATATAACGTCTACGTATAACCATGAAATAATTATGACAAATGCGTCTTAGGCGCTCGTATAAACGAGCTACCTTATCCTCTCCCTTTTCCTACACCTGCATGACTGGAGCCTTCATGAACACCGCCGCATTGCGCGAGCAGATTTCCCTTGCCCATCAACACGAAGCAACGACGGGCCAGCTTGCCAGGCAACTGGAAAAACAATTGCCGCACCTGCATTCGGCCATTTCCCTGGCTGACGGTGATCGCAACATTGTCATGACCCGCTTTGTCACCGCCTACATCGACCTTGTCCCCGAGTTGCTCGACGCTGCCAATGACGTGGCCCGCGAGGCCGGGATCGAAAGCCAGATAAAGCCCGTGCTGAAGATCGCCGAGCATTTCTTCCTGCAGCCACCGGCGATTCTGGCCGGCCACGAAGGCCTCGACGGCCTGCTGGACGAGGCCTACCTGGCCCATCGTCTGGTGGAGGAGGTCAACGATCTGTACATCAAGCATTTCGGCCAGCCGCTGATCCCGGCGGATACCACCGTCGCCAACCTGATCGCCCATCAATTGATCGGTGAAGGTTTCGCCAACCAGCTGGATGAAGCCGTGCACCTGGCGGTGGATGAGATGCTTAACGAGGAGAGCTTTGCGCTGGAGTCGGTCGAGGCTTATCGCGAAACGCTCAAAAGCCCGAACACAGAAGCCGCGTGGAAGCGCTGGCCATGCCTGTCGCGCCAGTTGGGCGTTGAGCTGGCGCTGTAATCTTCGGCTACGACGATCAAATGTGGGAGGGGGCTTGCCCCCGATAGCGGTGGACCAGTCAAAATCTCTTTGGCTGACACACCCCAATCGGGGGCAAGCCCCCTCCCACATTTTTGATCCGGTTTCGTCAGGTGGTGGACGGCGCCGAGCCAATCCCCACCGTTGTCCTTACCCGACCTTCCAACCGACGCTTCAAGCCACGCGCTTCGATCACCAGCCTGGAGCCCTTGGCCGCATTGGCCCGTCCCCATTCCTCCAGCAACTCCAGGCAGGAATGATCGATATAACTCAGGTTATTGAGCGGCACATGCACGGTGGTTCCGGTCGGCACGGTCGACAGCACCTGCGTCAACGCCGGTACTTTGAGGAACGTCGCCGCTCCGGTCAGGCGTAACTCCATCTCACCGTCCTGAGGCAAATCGATCAGGCTGATTTTCAGCCGTGATGCCTTGAAGGCCAGCTTGACCAGCGTCAGACCGAAGCCCACCAGCACACCCGTCAGCAGGTCGGTGAAGATGATCGCCAGCGCCGTGGCGGCATAGGTGAACATCGGCATGCGGCCATAACGTCCCAAGGCCTTGAACGCCTTCACGTCCACCAGCTTGATCCCGGTATACACCAGCACGCCGGCCAGGCTCGCCACGGGGATGCTTTGCAGCACGCTCGACAGCAACAACACGAAGCCCAGCAACCACACGCCATGGAACATCGCCGACAACCGCGTGGTGGCGCCCGCCTGGACGTTGGCCGAACTGCGCACAATCACACCGGTCATCGGCAAGGCACCGACCAATCCGCACAGCATGTTGCCCACGCCCTGGGCGGACAATTCCTTATCGAAATCCGAGCGCTGCCCGCTGTGCATGCGGTCGACCGCAGCGGCGGACAGCAGCGTCTCGGCACTGGCGATAAACGCGACGGCAAATGCCGCGATCAGCAGTTGCGGATCAGCCAGGTTGAGCAGGTCGCTGGGGCGCAACCAATCGATGGCATCGGACAGGTTCTCCGGTACTTCCACACGCTTGACCTGCAATGCCAGCACCAGACTGGTCACCGTCGCCAGGCCTACGCCCAGCAGAGCGCCTGGCACAAAGCGCAGTTTTTGCGGCCGGAATTTATCCCACAGGTACATCACCAGCATGGTCGACACACCGAGCAGGCCCGCCTGCCAGCCGAGCCCGCCGCCGAGGGTGGGAATCGCTTCGACCAACGCGGCCGGAAAGCCCGCCAGGTTATCCAACCCCGACGGTTTGGGCGCACCGTCGAGCATCACATGGATCTGCGACAGCACGATCAATACGCCGATCCCCGCCAGCATGCCGTATACCACCGCCGGCGCCGTCACGCGGAACCAGCAGCCCAGGCGCAGACGCCCCGCCACCAATTGCAGGAACCCCGCCAGCAGCAGGATAGGTCCCAGCATCAGCATGCCGTGCTGGCGCACCAACTCGAACACCAGCACCGCCAGGCCCGCTGCCGGGCCACTGACTTGCAGCGGAGAACCCGCCAACCAGCCCACCACCAGACCACCGATGATACCGGTGATCAAGCCCTTGGCCGGCGGCATGCCGGACGCGATTGCAATCCCCATGCACAAGGGCAGGGCGACCAGGAACACCACCACGGAGGCAAGCAGCTCCCGAGGCAGAACAGCTTTTAATTGAGCAGCACGCATGATGACTCTCCCGAGGCATTCGCCGGGCGCGGTAAAGCCTGGCTGCATCCATGGCAGCCACCGCATTACCCGGCAGGGAAGTGTGTTAGAAGCGCGCTTTAGGCGTCGCGGATGGAATCGGGCCTTCGCCGCCCAACGGTCGGAACGCCGACTGATCCGCATCGTAGGCCCGGATTTCGCTGGTCTCGATGTTGTAGATCCAGCCGTGAATAAACAATTGACCATTGGCCATGCGCGAAGCCACGGAAGGGTGGGTGCGCAAGTGCTGCAACTGGGCGATGACGTTTTCTTCAGTCAGTACCTTCATGCTCTCGCCTTCACTGGCGCAGTCGCAGTTGTCGTGGACCATCGTCTTGGCGACCTCGGCATGACGCAGCCAAGCCTTGACCGTCGGCATCTTCTCGAGGCTGTCGGGATTGAGCACCGCGCGCATGGCGCCGCAATCGGAATGCCCGCACACAATGATGTGCTGTACGCCAAGGGCGAGTACCGCGTACTCGATGGCCGTGGAAACACCGCCGTTCATCTGGCCGTAGGGAGGAACCACGTTACCCACGTTGCGGGTCACGAACAGGTCGCCGGGCGAACTTTGGGTAATCAGCTCGGGCACGATGCGCGAGTCGGCGCAGGTAATGAACATCGCGCGCGGGCTCTGGGCCGTGGCGAGTTTCTTGAAGAGTTCTTCCTGCTGGGGGAAGACGTCGTGATGAAAATGCAAAAAACCGTCGACGATATGCTGCAGCGCTGCATCGGCGGTTTCCGCCACTTGAGGGGCTGAAGCCGACGCAGCCAACGGCTGTTTATCCTTATCACTCATGATTCAACCTCTTGATCAATGCAGGGGAAGTGTTCAAGTCAGTTCGACGCTCGGGCGGTGAAATAGTTGGGAAACTCCACCGACCAGGGCGCCGACTCGTCAGTCACTCGTCGAACAAGGTACCCAGCGAAACTTAACTCAAACTGAATGAACCGCTCTAGATCGGGGGTTTCAGTGATATCAAAACGCGACTATTCCTACAGCAATTTCGCACTTGCCTGCTTCAGTCTACAACAATGCCATTTGCCTGCCCGGTGGGCAAAACGCCGTGCAATCAAAATTGAAGCCTTCACGGCGATTCAATCCCAGACGCTTGATCGCCTTGCTGAAACGCTGGGCCAGCAGATCGGCAAACGGACCCTCACCGCGCATGCGCACCCCGAAGCGGCTGTCATACACCTCGCCACCACGCACCTGACGCACCAGGCTCATCACATGCGCCGCGCGCTGCGGGTAATGCGCCGCCAGCCATTCCTCGAACAGCGGTGCCACCTCGAGCGGCAGGCGCAGCATCATGTACGCGGCACTTTGCGCACCGGCGGCATGGGCCTCGGTGAGCAGGCTTTCCAACTCGCTGTCGTTGATCATCGGAATCATCGGCGAGCACAGGACGCCGACCGGAATACCCGCCTCCCGCATCACCCGTATCGCCCGCAACCGCGCCTTGGGTGCCGCCGCACGCGGCTCCAGGATGCGCTTGAGCTCATCGTCGAGGCTGGTGAGGCTGATCATCACCGCCACAAGCCGTTGCCGGGCCAGTTCGGCAAGCAGGTCCAGGTCGCGCAGGATCAATGAACCCTTGGTGATAATCGTCACCGGATGCCGGTAGCGCAGCAGCACTTCGAGGGTTTGCCGGGTGATCCTGTATTCACGCTCGATAGGTTGGTACGGGTCGGTGTTGGAGCCCAGGTTGATCGGCGCGCACACATACCCCGGTTTCGAGAGTTGCTGTTCCAGCACGTCGGCGGCATTGCTCTTGGCGATCAGCCGGGTTTCGAAATCCAGCCCCGGCGACATGTCCCAGTAGGCATGGCTGGGCCGTGCATAGCAGTAGATACAGCCGTGCTCGCAGCCGCGATAAGGGTTGATGGAGCGATCGAACGGCAAGTCCGGCGAGTTATTGCGGGTGATGATGGTCTTGGCCGTTTCGATGCGCACTTCGGTGCCCTGGGTGGGCGGCACCTCCTGGAACCAGCCGTCGTCCTCGGCCACGCTGACGGTGGGCGCGAAACGGTTATGCAGGTTGGTGGCCGTGCCCCGGCCACGGGGTGGCAGTGCAGTGGTCATGAAAACGCCTCGATACTGTTTTTATATACAGTATCGAGGCATGGAGCTTCTGACCAGTGCCGTTTGGCGGTCAGTGCTTTTGCGTGACCTGCCCCAGATCGTCACCCGAGGTGGTGTGCATATCGCTCTTGCGCAGGTCGGCTACGTCGCTGGCATTCACCGGTGCGCCTTGGTTGCCCCAGCTGCCGCGAATGAAACTGACTACATCCGCCACTTCCTGGTCCGACAAGCGCCAGGCGAATGCCGGCATGGTGAAAGTCGACGGCGCAGCGTGGGTGGCGGGCAAGGTGCCGCCGTTCAACACGATGTTGATCAACGACGTGGCATCCGCCGTCTGCAGCACCGGGTTGCCCGCGAGCGCCGGGAACACCCGCGTATAGCCATGCCCATCGGTACGGTGGCAGGCCGCGCAGTTGTCGATGTACACCGAGGCGCCCGGCTTGCTGTCATCCCCTTTCCACAGCGCCTGGGCCACTTGTTGGTCGTACTGGTGCGGCTGGTCCTTGGGGTCCACCGCCGGCAGGCTCTTGAGGTAACGGGCGATAGCGGTCAGGTCGTCCTGGGACATGTATTGCATGCTGTGGACCACCACATCGCTCATGCCGCCGAACACGGCGCTGCGATCACTGCGACCGGTCTTGAGAAATTGCACCAGTTGCTCTTCGCTCCAGCTGCCGAGGCCGTCCTTGTGGTCGCCGCGCAGGCTTTTCGCAATCCAGCCTTCCAGCGGCGCGCTGCCGGACAGGAATGCGCTGCCGTCGGCGGCGCTCAGGGCTTTTTCCTGCATGGTCAGGGCGCGGGGTGTATGGCATGCACCGCAATGGCCGAGGCCTTCGACCAGGTAGGCGCCACGGCTGACCACAGGGTCGGCGGTGGTGTGTGCCTGATGCTCCTCGACCGATGGCGCGAACATCCAGCGCCACGCCGCCAGGGGCCAGCGCATGCTCAACGGCCAGGGAATATCACTGTCCTTGTTCTCCTGGGCGACCGGCTCGACGCCTTTCATGAAGTAGGCATATAACGCCTGCATATCGCTGTCGCTGACACGTGCGTAAGACGGGTAGGGCATTGCCGGGTAAAGCGTACTACCGCTCTTGGCGACGCCATGGCGTACGGCCTTGTCGAAGTCTTCGAAGCTGTAGTCACCCAGGCCGGTCTTGTCCGGTGTGATGTTGGTGGAGTAAATCACGCCAATGGGGGTTTCCATCGGCAGGCCGCCGGCGAATGGCTTGCCGCCCTTGGCGGTGTGGCAAGCCACACAATCACCGGCGCGGGCCAGGTATTCACCTTGCTTGATCAGGTCGGTTTCAGCCGCGCTGACCGAGCAACTGCTCAGCAGCGCCAGAGAGGCGATAACGAGTGCTTTCATGGTCATCGCTCCTTATGCCTGAACCAGCGGGCCGGGGTTTTTCAGGTACTGCTCGCGGATCGCCCGAGCCGACCAATAGGTCAAGGCTGCCACCAGACCGGTAGGGTTGTAGCCCAAACCTTGTGGGAAAGCGGACGCTCCCGGGACAAACACGTTGTGTACATCCCAGCTCTGCAGGTAGCGGTTCAACGCGCTGGTTTTCGGGTCGGTGCCCATGATCGCGCCGCCGTTGAGGTGCGTGGTCTGGTACGACGCGGTATTGAAATGCTCGCCGACTTTTTTGCCAAGAACGGCGATTGCCTTGGGATTCATGGCCTGGGCGACCTTGCCCATTTTTTCCATCATGAAGCGGTTCATCTTGATGTCGTTTTCCTGCCAGTCGAAGGTCATTCGCAACAGCGGCAGGCCGTAGGCATCGCGGTAAACCGGGTCCAGATCCAGGTAATTGCTGCGGTAGGACTGATGCGCACCGTGGGAATCCATCGACACCTGGTGGGTGTAGTAATCGGCGGTGGCACGCTTCCACGCGCTGCCCCAGGCCGGCGTGCCCGGCGGGTTGGAAGTGCCGGCAATCGGCCGGCTGCCCGCCTGGTTGACCCACATCGGCGAGCCGCCCACGAAGCCGTGGGGGCCGTGGTCGAAGTTGTCGGCGTTGAAGTCATCGATGGCCACGCCATTGCCGCCCGCGCCGATGAAGTTGTTGGTGTGGGTGTCCTTGTCGAAGAACGCCTTGATGGTGCCCATGTTCTGGTAGGCAAAGTTCCTGCCGACCACGCCTTCATTGGTAATCGGGTCGTAAGGCTTGCCGATGCCCGACAGCAGCATCAGGCGCACGTTGTGGAACTGGAACGCACCGAGGATCACCAGGTCCGCCGGTTGCTCGCACTCGCGACCCTGGCCGTCGACATAGGTCACACCGGTGGCTTTCTTCCCGGTGCTGTCGAGGTTGACCTTGAGCACGTGGGAATTGGGCCGCAACTCGAAATTCGGCACCTGGCGCAACGCCGGCAGGATGTTCACGTTCGGCGACGCCTTGGAGTACATGTAGCACACGTAGCCACTGCAAAAACCGCAGAAGTTGCACGGCCCCATCTGCGCGCCGTAAGGGTTGGTGTAGGGCCCCGAAGTATTGGCCGACGGCAGATTGTAGGGTTTGTAACCCACCTCGGCAGCCGCTTTCTGAAACAGCTGCGCGGAGACCGTGTTTTTCTGCGCCTCCAGCGGGAAGGGGTTGGAGCGATCCGGTGCATAGGGGTTACCGCCGCGACCTTCACCGACCAATTGACCCTTGACGGTCCAGGCCTGGCCGGAAGTGCCAAAGACTTTTTCCGCGTAGTCGAAAAACGGCTCCAGCTCTTCGTAGCTGACGCCGAAGTCCTGGATGGTCATGTCCTTGGGAATGAAGTGCTTCCCATAGCGTTCTTCGTAGTGGCTGCGCATGCGCAACTCGATGGGGTCGACGCGAAAATGCACGCCCGACCAGTGCAGGCCTGCACCGCCGACGCCGTTACCCGGCAAGAAGGCACCGAGCTGACGGTTGGGCAGGGCGACGTCATTCACGCTATGACGAATGGTCACGGTTTCCTTGGAAATGTCCTGGAAGAGTTTTTTACGCACGCTGTAGGTCAGTTCGTCGATGACCTGGGGATAGTTGCCGTCCGGGTAGGTGTCCTGCATCGGGCCGCGCTCCAGCGCTACCACGTTGAGGCCGGCCTCGGTCAGCTCCTTGGCCATGATCGCGCCGGTCCAACCAAAGCCCACGATCACTGCGTCCACTTTCTTCATGATGGTCGCCACGCTCATGCCCTCTCGCCGCGAATGGAAACAGCCGGGAAGGGGTATTGCTCGTTGCGCTCCACCCAGTCCATGAAATCGGCGCGGGCGCCGGGGAAGCCGATCATGGTCCAGCCGACCATGCCTTTGTTGCCGCCGTGGATGGGGTCGCAGAAGAAGCCTTCCTTGGTGTTCTGCAGCAACAGATTGAAGAACATCTTTGCTGGCACTGCCGCGAAGTGAGCGCTCACTTCACTGCCACCGGCCTCAAGGCGGCGCAACATATCGTCTCGGGTAGCGCTGTCTTGCGCAGCAAAAGCTTTACCGTTGAACGCCTTCGACCAGGCATCCGTCGCGGCGATACCCAGGCGATAGATCTCCCTGGGCACCAATTTGCTCTGCCAGCCCATCTCCGGCGAGGCGTCGGCATTGAAGGGGCCTTGCATGAACCACAGCGCGCCACTGGCGTACGGGGTACTCATCTGACGGTCGATGTATTCCGGCGCGCCGGCTTCCAGAGCGCCTGGGCCCTGGGCATCAGCGGGAATCAAACGCTCGACGGCAGCGTTGATAAACGCCCATTCCTCGGCGGTGAAATAAGTCGGTTCATACGCCTTATCACCGGGAGCCGGCTGGACCGGCGCGGCCTGGGCAGGCTCGGGCGTGGCCATCAGCATCGAACCGCCAAGGCCGGTACTGGCAACCGTGACCACCGGGATCAAGGTCAAGGATTTGCGCAAAAAATCACGCCGGGGGTTGTCTTGATCTTGATCAGACATGGGTGCACCTCATCATGTGGTCACGGGGTTGGCCGCCGCTTCTGGGGAGCGACTTGGCTTTTTTTGCTGGGAGCGGCAATTAATGGTTACAAATGATAGCAGGCTAAGCATGTGAAGGAGGAATTCAGCGACGTAAGTCGCATACAGGCGGGAAAAAAAATGCGAGAAGACTTCCGATGGCGATGGGTCCGTCATGCGCAGGCGCAGGTATACACAACTCAGCAGCGCCAACCGTAACCACGATGCGCAGCGAGTCGCTCTTGACCTTGATCTTGATCTCAGGCGCCCCGTTAAACCACGCTGGCCGAACGCAGGCTTGAATCCGTGGGTAACCCGGCAGGACGCCGGGTTAGCCGCAC